>JABSRX010000001.1 GCA_013214695.1 Rhizobiaceae bacterium
CTGCTGGAGACCTATCTCGGCAAGGGCACCGGTGCCCGGGTCTTGGGCGGCGAGATCCGCCGTGGGGACGGGGACAATATTCAAGCCGCAATTCTGTTTTGCGATCTGCGACACTCAACGGCTTTGGAAGAAAAGCTGGGACGCGACGCTTACATCACCTTGCTCAATCAGTTCTTTGAGGAAACGACAGGGATCATCAACGAACATGATGGCGAAGTTCTAAAATTCATCGGCGACGCCGTGCTGGCGATCTTTCCCGCCGGTTCGGGCAAGGACCAGGCTTGTCGGAACGCGCTGACATCTTCGCAGCAGATCGTTGATCGATTGGCGCAGCTTGATGCAAGCACCCTGTCAGAACCCATAGACTGCGCCATTGGGATCGCTTTTGGCGATGTCACCTACGGCAATATCGGGTCGCGCGAACGGCTCGATTTCACCGTCATCGGCAGTGCTGCCAATATTGCGGCCCGCCTGGGCGACTTTGGCAAAACCGTTGGCCATCGCATAGTCGCCACCCATGATGTGGCCGGTTCGGACGCTCAGGCCGTCTCACTCGGCGACATCGACCTGCACAATGTCCGCGACCCGGTGCCAAGTTACGCCTTGAGTGAGCAGTCTGCCCCTTCATCTTGACTCCATCTTTCTGGCATAGATGGCAGCATGCTTTCCATTCGCAGCTCCATTTCGACCAAGTTCTTTGCCGCCATGATGGCCGTGGCGGCTTTGATCGTTGTGTTTGTTGCGATCATCATTGCCGTCAACATGCGCAGCGGCTTTTCCCGCTACCTGGCGGAAGCCGAGCTGGCCCGCTTTGAAAGGCTGCATGACGCGCTCGCCGAAGCCTACGACGCGGCGGCTCCCGGTTGGCCGCAACTGGCCGACAACGACCGGGCCTGGCGTCGGTTCATACGAGAGGCCGTGCCACCGCCCCGACCACCACCACGGCGACGACCGCAGGGTGGGGAACGGCCCAGACGTCCGCCACCACCGACAGACCCGATGAGTTTTGGATCCCGCCTGACGCTGCTCGATGCGTCGGGCGATTGGGTTGTCGGCGGCGGCAGCAACCGCAGCAGCGCGCTGTTTGCCCAGCGTCCGATTTACCTGTCCGATTCCGACACCACACCGATAGGTTGGTTTGGTTTTTCCAGCGACCAGAGACAGGTCGGTGGCGCCAATGCTCTGTTTTTGCGCGACCAGCTGTTGGCGCTGCTGGCCACCTCAGTTGTCGCCTTGTTGTTGAGTGCCCTTGCGGCCTACTGGCTGGCGCGATTGATCCTGAAGCCGGTCCGCAAGCTGGCTGATGCGGGCGATCGCCTGTCGCAAGGCGATTATTCGATCCGACTGGATGAAGACCGTTCTGACGAACTGGGTGCCCTGCTGAAACAGTTCAACAGTCTGGCTGAAAGTCTCGACACCCGCGACAAGGTGGAACGCAAATGGATTTCCGATACGTCGCATGAATTGAAGACGCCGCTGGCGGTGCTGCGGGCGCAGATCGAGGCGATCCAGGATGGCGTTCACAAACCCGACGCCAAGCGTCTGGAGGAATTGCACAGTTCAACCATGCGGCTAACCCAATTGGTCGCCGATCTCAACGCACTGTCGAACATGCGCGAGGGGCACCTGGCAACCCATAAGCAGACAGAAGACCTGACTGAGATCATCAAAGGCCGTCTGGACAATACGTTGGATCACCTCAGCGGTAAGGATTTATCCGTCGCAAGCCATCTGCAACCCGACCTATTGGTGGAGTGCGACCGCTTCCGCATCGGTCAGTTGCTCGACAATCTGCTTCAAAACGCAGCCCGCTACACCGACGCGCCCGGCAAGATACTGATCAGCACCCGATCGCTGGACGGCAAGAATGGTCTGTCCGACCGGGTCGAGATTTGCGTTGAAGATTCGCCCCCCTGCCCACCGGCATCGGCACGCGAAAAATTGTTCGACCGGTTCTACCGCGTAGAACTGTCGCGCGACCGGCGCTATGGCGGATCTGGCCTTGGCCTGTCGATCTGTCGGGAAATCGTTTCGGCCCATCATGGAACAATTTCCCTTGCGCCGTCCGAACTGGGTGGCCTGAAAGTATCTGTCATCCTTCCCAACAAGCAGCCTCAAACATGACTGAAAAACCCCACATCATCGTCATCGAAGACGAAACGACGCTGGCCGGTGTCATCAAAGACTATCTGGTCGATGCCGAAATGAAAGTGACCCTGCTCCACGATGGAACGGCTGCGGTGCAGACCATTCTGGGCGTCCAGCCGGATCTCGTCGTGCTTGACATCATGCTGCCTGGCAAGGATGGCATCACGATTTGTCGCGAGGTGCGGGCGCAAAGCGAGGTGCCGATCATCATGGAGACCGCCAAAGTCGACGAGATCGACCGGTTGCTCGGCCTCGAACTGGGCGCCGACGACTATCTGTGCAAACCTTTTTCACCGCGCGAACTGGTGGCGCGGGTCAAGGCCGTCTTGCGGCGCACCCGTGCGGTCGGGTCCAACGACGCGCCGGACACGTCAGGAAGCGATCGTCTGCAACTGGATGAAGAAAAGTGGCTGACCAGGCTGGACGGCACCAGCATCAACCTCACCCGGCGAGAATTTCAACTGCTGCTGGTGCTGCAGAAGAGCTCCGGGCGGGTCTATTCCCGGGCCCAACTGCTCGATGCGGTTTTCCACGACGATGCCGATGTATTCGACCGCACCATCGACAGCCACATCAAGAACCTGCGTCAGAAGCTCAAACAGGTCGCGTCGGACTTCGACCCCATCCGCTCGGTCTATGGAGTCGGCTATGCCTATGAGCCGTAGGGGGCCGGTCTCGTCGCAAAATGATCCACACGCCTTCACAAAGCCTGCACAATTCCTCCAAATCGGCTCCCATTTGACGCCCTAACGTGGTCCTCATTGAACAGACCACGCTTCGTTCGATCGAGCATTCGCCGCAATCGCCGCTGCGCCTGCACAGCCAAACGGACAAACTGAGAAAGGCTTCCAGATGCCCCGTTCAAATTTTGCTCTCAAATGTCACGGCGCCGTCGGTTCTGCTGCCTCTGCAGCTGCGACCGCCGCTGCCGGGTTGATGGCCATGTCGATGCTGGTTTCCCCGGCGCAGGCCCACAACAACAAGGTGTCGATTACCGTGAAGGGCAATCAGCGCTGCATCGTTTCCAACGGATTGCCCAATCACAATACGGGGCAGTTTCCCAACAGCGGCAACCCGCACCGGATTTCGGAACAGAATGTCCGGCTGTGTGTGACAACCAATCCGCGCAAGCGCAGCAGTGCACGCAAGGTACGTGGTTCGATCGGTGTCGGTATCAACGGCGTCCAGTTCCGCCCCGGCACCGCCGATTACTATGATCCGAACAGCCGCCGCGGACATAGCCGCAACCGTTCATCGGGCTGGAACCTGGATGGCTTGGGTGCTGCGCAGATGCTGGGCATGGATTCCAACAATGCTCATGTCGACCAGCGCGGTCTCTACCACTATCACGGCATATCCAATGCGCTGGTCCGTTCCGGCAAGGGAACGCTGATCGGCTGGGCGGCCGATGGTTTTGAAATCCACTATGTCGGCAGCAAAGTGCGGTCCGGCTACCAGTTGAAAAAGGGCACCCGCCCCTCAGGCCCCGGAGGGCGCTATGACGGCACCTATGTTGAGGACTGGCAATATGTCGGCGGCGCCGGCAAACTGGATCAGTGCAATGGCGGCAGCTTGAACGGCAAGTTCGTCTATTTTGCCACCGAGACCTTTCCTTTCCTGCCGCACTGTCTGTGGGGCAGCGTGAGCCGCGACTTCGCACAGCAACGCGGCGGTGGCGGCGGCGACCGTGCTGCATTCCTGCGCAACAATTAGCGGCAGGGCGCGCAACCGGCCAACCGTCGCAACGGACCGCGCAACGCCTCAGCGCGGCGGGGCCCACCGGCCGAGGCTCAGGCCGTCTGCCGCGGTCGCTCAGCCGGCACGCGCTGCACCTTCACAGCGCCCCGTCGCAATCATCAGATCACTGGACGATGCCGCACCGTGCGCGGTGGCGTCCGTGCATGCGTGCCTGCCCGAGGAGCATTTGTTCGCCCCTAGACTCCTCATGCACGCTCGGCCGCCACACCAGGTCTGCTTTATCGGTGTGGCGGCCACCTTGCGTTTTAGCGCAAGTTAGCTCGCAAAAAGTCCGGCCAGTTGATCACGCAGCACGTTTTTCTGAACCTTGCCCATCGTATTGCGCGGCAGTTCTTTCACCACCTCGATATGCTTTGGATGTTTGAAACGGGCCAGATGCGGCCGAATGGCTTCGCCCACAGCATCCTGGTCGAGTCCCTCCCCTGAAGCCACCAGAACGGCCACCACCGCTTCGCCAAAGTCAGGATGCGGCACGCCGATCACGGCGCTCTCCAAAACACCTTCCTGCTCGTCCAGCACCAGTTCGATCTCCTTCGGGTAGATGTTCAGCCCACCGGAGATGATCAGGTCCTTTGACCGTCCGACAATGTGGAGATAGCCGTCGGCATCGATCTTGCCCAGGTCGCCGGTGATGAAATAGCCATCGGCTTTGAATTCCGATGCTGTCTTTTCCGGCATGTTCCAATAGCCGGCAAAGACGTTGGGGCCTGTCACCTCAATCATGCCAACCGCTTCAGCCGCACATTCGGCGCCGCTGTCCGGGTCGCAGACCCGTACCTTGGTGCCCGGCAGCGGGAAGCCGACCGTGCCGGCGCGGCGTTCCCCGTCATAGGGATTGGAGGTGTTCATATTCGTCTCGGTCATGCCGTAGCGCTCCAGCACACGATGGCCGGTGCGCTCCTCAAACTGAACATGGGTTTCGGCCAAAAGGGGCGCGCTGCCTGAAACAAACAGGCGCATGTGAGTCACTAATTCGCGGGTGAAACGGTCATCATCCAGCAGCCGCGTGTAGAAAGTTGGCACGCCCATCATGGTGGTGGCCTGCGGCAGATGGGCGATCATGTCGTCGACCTTGAAGGCCGGCAGGAAAATCATCGATGCACCTGAAAGCAGGGTAACGTTGATCGCCACGAACAAACCGTGGGTGTGGAAGATCGGGAGCGCGTGCAGCAGCACATCCTGGTCGGAGAACTGCCAAAGATCGACCAGCGCCTGCGCATTCGACAGCAGGTTGTCGTGGCTTAGCATGGCGCCCTTCGAACGCCCCGTTGTGCCGGACGTATAGAGAATAGCAGCGAGATCTTCTGCCGATCGATCGACATTGGCAAAGGCTGTCTCGGCCTCTCGTGCAGCGGCAACCACCGTGCCCGAAGCCCAACCGTCGTCGCCAGTTGTGCCAAGGGTTTCCAACCGACACGCGAGCGACTGAGCCATTTCCTGATAGGCGTCCTGGTCCTTGGGATTGCAGACCAGCAAGCGGGCGCCGGAGTCGCCGACGAAATAGGACACTTCAGCAGCGGTGTAGGCGGTGTTGAGCGGCAGGAACACAGCACCGGCGCGAACGCAGGCGACATAGAGCAAGGCGGCTTCCAGTGATTTCGGCACCTGAACGGCAACGCGATCCCCGGGTTTCACCCCGCTGTCGACCAGCCAATTTGCCAACTGACCGGAAAAATCCAGCGCCTTGCCGTAAGACCAAGATTCACCATAGGGCAGAACCGCCAGGTCGCGGGACGCATACATCTTTCCAAACAGCCCATCAAACAAGTGGTTGGTCATGACTCTTCTTTCTCCACAATGCGCTGCATGGGCGCTGGAATTTTGGCATTCGCCAGTTGCGCAACCGACTTAGACGCAATGACATCGCCGGTATGAACAAAGGCTTCGTGCTGGCTTTCGACTTTGGGAATGTCATAGAGATAATTGACCATCACACCAAACGCGTTTTTCAACCCATTGGCTGAAATATCGGCCAGAGCGTGCAGTTCGTGCACCGCGGCTCCGTTGCTGAGATGGAAACGCGCCACCGGATCCAGAGGCAGACCATCCTGGCGCTTGGCGGTGAGCAGATATTTGGCCGCCAGCGAGCGCAGTTGATCATTGTTGGCTTCCAGGGTTTGCGGATCATCCAGCGAGGCGACAAATTCCTGCGAAACCGGCGAGTCTCCACCCTTCAGCCAGCGCACCAGACCGGGCAGCGGCGACAGGGTTACGAAGGTCTTCAACTGGGGCAGTTCGACCGACAGATCGGCGACCACCTGCTTGATCAGAAAGTTGCCGAAGGAAATGCCGCGCAGGCCTTCCTGGCAGTTGGATATCGAGTAAAAGACGGCGGTGTCCACATCGTTACGATCCAGCTCACTGCGCTCGTCGCGCAGCACGTCCTGGACAGATCTTGGAATGCCCCGGCACAGGGCGACCTCGACAAAAACCAACGGCTCATCCGGCATGGAGGGATGAAAAAAGGCAAAGCAGCGGCGGTCATCCGGTTGCAACCGGCGCCGCAGATCATCCCAATCCTGGATCGCGTGCACGGCTTCATATTGAATGATTTTCGCCAGGATATTGGCCGGACTGTGCCAGGAGATGGGCCGAATGACCAAAAAACCACGGTTGAACCAGGAGGTGAATAGGTGGGAGAAATCGAGGTCCAGACGTTTCAGGTCCGGATGGGTCGATAAAAGGTTCAGCAACTCCTTGCGCATTTCAACCAGCGCCGACGTGGCGCCGGGCACATGGTTCAACCGCCGCAGCAATTCCTGTCTCGGAGCTTCCGCAGCGTCTGACAAGGCCGCGAGATTGGCAGCGCTTCGATCTTCACCATAGGCCCGGGCAGCTGTTTCAACCGCCTCAACATCAATGTCCATCTGGGAATTGAGAAACTGAAAAAAGGACAGTCTGCTGGCATCATCCATCTGCTGATAGCGCGTCAGGATGGCCGATCCGATACGACGGCTCGATACTTCGCCCATGCTGGACAGCAATTCGCTGCACAGTTGCTCGACCTCTCGGTCGTCGCTGACACCGGAAAAGATCGTTCCCCGGTCGAGGATCGATGCAATCAGGTCACCCAGAAAACCGGAATTCTTCATCTGTTGCCTCGCATTCTGCCAGCACGGCGGAACCTATTTCAGCACCACCCGCTTGGCTCCAAGCTGCGTTTCAAAGGACGGCGAGCCCTCATTGACCAGCCACTTGCGCAACGTGAAAGTCCGAATACCCTCTGCGTGCATGGGATCATTGCGCGCCAAGTCGCGGGCATCGTCCATCGATTGCGCCCTGTATATAATAAGTCCCGCCCCAATCATCTGTTCGCCGGTATCATCGGACAGCGGACCGGCGAGAAAAAGGCGCCCCGCCGCTTCCATCTCCTTTTGATAGGCGAGATGGCGCGGCAGCGTTGCCTGCAGTGCATCCGGTGCGGCTGCCGGCGTCGATTCTACGACAAACAACTCAAACGCCAGTGACCCGCGCTCGCGGGCAATTTCCTTGTATTCTTCCCACAGGGGCATGGCTTCAACTCCGAGGTTCCATTTCGGGCACCATAACAATCAATTCCCCAAATGAAAATATCGATATTTATTGACTAATATTCAAAAATGTGGGTATTTTGATCGCAAATGGAATGACCCGTTGCGCCTCTCGGTGGGCCAACAAGACCAAAGCGGAACAGTGAATGTCGGATCTGGAAGCCCTGCGAAACCAAGCACAACAGGATATTCGAGAGCTGCGCCAGCAGATCAATCATCTCGATCAACCGGCCATCGACCTCATTTTGCAACGCGCACGGTCCCATTATGCCTGGCAGGACCGGCCCGTCTCTGAAGATCAGATCAAACGCTTGTACGAAATCACCAAAATGGGCGCCACCAGCATGAACAGCTGTCCGGCCCGTTTCGTGTTCGTCACCTCCCCGGAAGGCAAGGACCGGCTGGCCAAGGCGCTCAAACCGGCCAATGTTGCCAAATTGATGGGGGCGCCGCTGACCGTCATCGTCGCCTACGATCCGGAATTCTGGCGCGAATTGCCAAAGCTTTTCCCGCATGAAGACCGCCGCGGGCATTTCTCCGACAAACCGGCCTTTGCCGAGGAAACCGCGTTCCGCAACTCAACCCTGCAGGGCGGTTATTTGATGATCGCGGCCCGGGCCATGGGCCTGGATGTCGGTGCCATGTCCGGCTTCAGCAATGCTGCCGTTGATGAGGAGTTCTTTGCCGACTCCACACTGAAATCAAATTTCCTCTGCAATATCGGCTATGCCGATGAATCCGCGCTGTTCCAGCGGTTGCCACGCTTCGAATTTGACGAAGCGTGCTCATTTGCGTGAAGCTGTTGTTGGAGACCGGGATATGGCACTGAATATTCGACCCAAAACAACGGTAAAGCTGAAGGCAACGGCTGAATGTCCGTCGCACTCGTTGTCGGAAGTTGCGGTGCGTGATCTGGTATTTGCCATCGACGAGCCCATCGAACGGGACGGCACCAACAAGGGGCCTACCCCCACTGACACCGCCATCGCCGCATTGATTGGCTGCACCAATGTCATCGGACACAAATGCGCCAACAGCCTGGGCATCGATATCGGCCACCTCAATATCTCGGCCGTCGCTGACTTCGATCGCCGGGGCGTGACCCTGGCCGAAGAAATCGACGTCCCGTTTACCCAGATCGCCCTGAAGATCGAAACCGGGGAAGTTGTCTCTCAGGAAGATCTGGATCGTCTGGCAGCGGAAGTTACCAAATTCTGCCCATTGTCCAAACTGTTCCGTCAGGCCGGCACAGTGATCAACGAGGAATGGGTCTCTAAACCAAGCTAGTCGGCAGCGTCACTTTGCGCGCATGCCATCAACAGGGAGGAAAACAATGTTGAAACAAGCACTGAAAACGACACGCAGAGGCCTGCTTGCAGGTGCTCTTGCAGCAGGCACAGCCCTGTCGTTCAACGCCGCACCGGTGCATGCCGCGGAGACGATCAATGTGATCGCCATCGACGGTTATCCGGCCCGCGCCATGTGGGTGAAGGAGTTTTCCGGCTTCTTCATTCCGCGCGTCAATGAACTGCTGGCAGCCAAGGGCAATTATGAAATCAACTGGCAGGAAGCCTATGGCGGCACCATCGTCAAGCCGCGTGGCGTGCTCGAAGGTATCAAGCTGGGCCTGGGCGATATCGGCATTGTGACAACCATCTTCCACAACTCGAAACTGCCAAGTCAGGGCATTTCCGCGGTGACGCCGTTCATTTCGGCTGACGCCCGCGTGGTGGCCAAGGCGGTTGACGAAATTGCCAAGGAATTCCCGCAGATGGCGGCCGAGCTGGACGCTGAAAATCAAGTCTATCTGGCAACTGGCGTGGTGCTCGACACCTATCAGATGTTCTCCAAGACACCGATCAATTCACTGGCCGACCTGCAGGGCAAGAAAGTTGCCGGCGCCGGTTACAACCTGCGTTACCTGGAAGGCATCGAAGGAGCAGCCGGCGTACGTGGCGGCCTGCCGAACTTCTACAACATGCTGCAGACCGGCGTTGTCGACGCGGCTATGCTGTGGCCAGAAGCGGCCAAGACCTTCAAGATCGCCGAAGTTGCTCCTTACATGCTGAAAGCGGATCTGGGCGCGGTGAACTCCAAAACCGTGACCGTCAACAAGGACGTTTGGGCGAAGCTGCCTGACGAAGTCAAAGGTGTTCTGCAACAGGTTGCGGTTGAATATCGTGACCATGTGGCAGGCGTTGCCATGGACCGCGCTGCGGCTTCCCTGGATGCCTACAAGGCCGGTGGCGGCACGGTTGTTGAACTGTCTGCCGAAGCCCGCGCAGCCTGGGCCAAGTCAATGCCGAACATTGCTGCTGACTGGGCCAAGAAGCTGGACGGTGCCGGTGCACCTGGTTCCGATATGCTGAAAGCCTACACAGCCAAGCTGAAGGCTGCTGGCCAGAACCCAGTCCGCGACTGGGCCAGCGAACTTTAACGAAACAGGGCGCGGCAAAGCGGCGGAGAGGCATAATCGATGAACGAACTCATTCACCGAATTACCGCGCCCGTTGTCTCCGTGGCGATCGTGTCAAACGCGATCGGCACGTTGGTTATCTTCCTTTTGGTCGGCATCATGAATGTCGATATCATCGCCCGCGGGGTGTTCCATGCACCGCTGCGCGGCGTTGTTGAAATTGTCATTTTTTCTCTCGTCCTGATCGTCTTCCTGCAGCTGCCCGACGTAGTGCGCAGCAACCGGTTGACTCGATCGGACGGATTTTTGGTGTTTGCTGAAACACGATTTCCCAATTTTGCCCACTATGCATCGCGGACCATCGACCTGGTCGCCGGCATCTTCATGGGCCTGATCGCCTGGACCGTCTATCCGGAATTCGTCGAGTCGATCGAAACCTGCCACTTTATCACGCCACCGGAATTCGGTGCGCCGCCGACGGGTGAGTTCTTCACCGATCTGGCCGCCGCCTTTGCGCGCTGCGAATATTTCGGCACGCCTGGCATCTTCACCGCCCCCTGGTGGCCGGCGAAGCTGGCGATCTTTTTCAGTGTCACCCTGTGCTGCATCATCTTCGTGCTGAAGGCCCTGACGGGCAAACGCAAGCCGGTCCTTGTTGATGAAAGTGAGAGCCCGGTATGAGCCCCGTTGAAATTGGCGCCCTGTCGGTCGTCGCCATTGTCGCCATGGTCTATATGGGGGTCTACATCCCCGTCGCGTTGGGCCTCGTGTCCTTCGTGTCGATCTGGATCATCAGCGGCAAATCCATCCTTGCCTTCAACTTTCTGAAGATCGCCGTCAGCGACGGGGTGACGGAATATCCCTTTGCCACCATCCCCTTATTCACCGTCATGGGGCTGCTGGTGTCTCGAGCCGGGCTCGGGACGGACATTTATGCGGTGATGAACCGCGCCTTCCGGGCACTGACCGGCGGCATCGGCATGGCCACCGTTGGCGCCAATGCGGTGTTTGCCGCGGTGACCGGTTCGTCGATTGCCTCGGCGTCGGTCTTCACCCGTATCGCCGTGCCGGAAATGCGCAAGCTGAACTACAACAAGCGCTTCGCGGTGGGTGTGGTTGCTGGCTCCTCTGTGCTCGGCATGATCATTCCGCCCAGTGCCATGCTGATCATCTATTCCTTCGTGTCCGAACAATCCGTCGGCGAAATGTTCCTGGCCGGTATCGTGCCGGGCCTGTTGCTTACGGTTGCCTATATCGCCTGGATCTACGTCTCCGGCAAAATTCGCCCGGCCTATCTGGGTTCCAATATTGACCATGGCGACGATATTCCGATGTCGCTGTATGAGATCCTCGACAAGACGGTGCCCACCGTAGCGCTGATCCTGATCGTGCTGGGTGGCATTTACACCGGTTGGCTGACGCCGGTGGAGGCCGGTGCGGCCGGTGCACTGGCGGCCTTCCTGATCGCCGTACTGCGCCGCAGGATGACCTGGCAGAGCCTATGGGAAACCGCTATTGAAACCGGCCACATCACTGCATCGATCCTGTTCCTGATCACCATGGCCTCGCTGTACAGCCGCATGCTCGGCTATGCTGGCCTGCCCAACCAGCTCAATGAAGTCTTGCAGACCTACAATCTCGGCTTCGTCGAAGTGATGATCATCTATGTCGTGCTGATGCTGTTCCTGGGCACCCTGCTCGACACTGCCTCGATCATCCTGATCGTCGTACCCCTGTTCATTACGCTGGTGGAAGGCATGGGCATGAGCCTCGTATGGTTCGGCATCGTCACCGTGATTGGTGCCGAGATCGGCCTGCTGACGCCGCCGCTGGGGATATCCTGTTTCGTCATCAAATCCAGTCTCAATGACCCGGACATCACGCTGAAAGACGTCTTCTTCGGCGCCTTCCCCTTTGCCGTGATCATGCTGCTGGTGCTGATCCTGATCATTGCCTTCCCGGTCCTGTCGACCGGAATTCTCAACTAATCCAACCAAGGGAGATGCGCGATGCGCAACGTCACCTCTGAAACGATTACCAAAGCCTTCCTTGACTATTGCAGCGACGATACCGATCCGCGGCTGAAATTCGTCCTGGAGAAGCTGGCGACCCATTTGCACGACTTTGTCCGTGAGACCAATCTGACTCACGACGAGTGGCGCAAGGGGCTGGAGCTGCTGTATGCTGCCGGTGAAATCTCGACGCCGGAACGCAACGAGTTCATCCTGTTCTCCGATGTGCTCGGCCTGTCGTCACTGGTCGATATGGTGAACTCCCCCGACGATGGCACTCCGTCCAGCGTGTTGGGCCCATTCCACGTGCTTGGCGCGCCGGATGTTCCGGTCGGTGCCGACCTGAAGGGCGACAACGAAGGCACGACTGTTGTGGTTGGCGGCATGGTGCGCACCCCCGACGGCGCGCCTATCGAAGGCGCTGAGCTGGAAATCTGGCAGACTGCCGATAACGGTCTTTATTCCAACCAGGACGAGGCCCAGCCGGAGTACAATCTGCGCGCCCACATGACGACGGGGGCGGACGGACGCTACCTGTTCTCCACCGTGCGTCCGGCGCCTTATACGGTCCCAGACGACGGGCCGGTAGGTGAATTGCTGAACAATACTGGCCGCCATCCATGGCGTCCGTCCCATCTGCACTTCATCGTCACCGCTCCGGGCTACGGCACGCTGGTCACCGAAGTGTTCCCAAGCGATGATCCCTATCTGGATGAAGATCCGGTATTCGGTGTGCGCGAGCAATTGGTGATGGAGTATCAGAAGCGCGAGTCGACCGACGGCCTGCCCGATGATTTGGTCGCCAAGGATCAACTCGATACGCCCTATTACATGGTCGACTTCGATTTCGTGCTGTCCGACAACCGCTGAGCTTGCTTGATCTATCCGGTCGGACAATAGTGGGTCTTCGCAAACGCGGGGATGCTCCATGGCCAATCATTCACAAACCAAACGCGCGCTGATCGAAGGGCGTGCCGCGCTGATTGTTATCGACATTCAGGCCAGCACCTTCATCGACGACAGCGCTGTGCGGTCAATCGACAACATGCCAGGCTACAAGGAGCGCATGCTGCAGGCCCGCACTGCCATCGATAAAGCGCGCGCCCGCAATATCCCGGTGATTTTCATCCAGGAAGTGCATCGTCCTGATCTGATCGACTTTGGACGCGAGCTGGATGGCGACGAGGATGTGCATTGTCTGGAGGATGATCCGCGCACCGACATTGCAGTCAAGGAAATGGACTTTCGTCCCAACGATTATCTGATCCGCAAGCGCCGCTATTCGGCGTTTTTCGGCACCGACTTTGAGATCCTACTGCGTGGCCTGAAGATCGACACCCTGCTGCTGGTCGGTGGCCTGACCGATGTTTGTGTTCACTACACATTTGTTGACGGCCACCAGAGCGATTATTATTGCCGCGTCATCGAAGATTGCGTAGCAGGTTCAAGCCTGGAGGCCCACGAGGCGTCGTTGAAAGCAATGGAGTATTTGCAGACGGGCGCCAGATGCTCGCTGGAGGATGCCTTGCGCGCGATGGACTTGGCCGCGGTTTAAAACGAAATTAGTCGTTTAACTCATCACTCAGGAACTTGCTGGTGCGGCGATAGTGTTTGACCAGAAGGTCGGCGGCGAGGTCGGCATCGCGGGCCAGCACTGAGTCACAAATCGCGCTGTGCTCTTCGGCAATGTCACGGGCCGGATAGGCCTTGGTGCCGGACAGCTGGCGGTAGCGAATGGCCTGATCATAGAGTTGATCGCAGAATTTCAGCAGCATGGACGAACCGCATTCGCTGATCAGCGTCATGTGAAAGTGCTTGTGCTGGGCTTCCCATTCCTTGTTGGCAACGAAATGATCTGAAGCCTCGGAACGGGGCATGCGCGACAGGCGGTAATTGGCCAGCACCACACGCTCTTCCCATTCCGGCGATCCGTTGGCGATGGATTCCCGCAAGGCGCGCTCTTCCAGCCAGCACCGGGTTTTTAGCAATTCCTCGAATTCCTGCGCGCTGACGTCGGAAACGCGGAAGCCGCGCTGGTCGATGCGCTCAACGAAGTGATCGGAGGTCAACAGGCTCAGGGCCTCGCGGATGGGCGACGTGCCGACATCGTATTTGCGGCGCAGTTCTTCAATCTTCAATTTGCGTCCCGGTTCCAGTTCGCCGGAGATGATGTCTTCACGCAGCCGCATATAAGCGCGGCTGGTCATCGATTCCGAACCGACACCATCCGGCGCGTTGGCATCATCCAACGCCGGCGCATCACTGATTTTCAATGGATCACCCATAGGAATTGTTCGCCTGTTTTCCGTCCACCCAAATCAAAGCGCCCGTTTTGGCCCCTGATCCGCGGAGAACACCTCTACCCGGTTTGACCAGCATTTACACTGCGACACGATCCGCTGTCCTTCTTGTATTGCCCGAAAACCCACATTCGCCAACTGCAGTTTTATATGCTGCGGCAATGTGAACACCGACAACGCTGACACCACGTGTTGCCAACGGACTGGGATCGGCCTTAAAATGCCGATATTTGAGGCCGAGATCGCCCCTTACGGTGATTTTATAGATATTTTTGCAATTTTGCAAAATATATCGTTTTTATTTTCGGCCAAACCCGATATGATCGGGCAACGTCAATGACAAAAGATTGGGAACCGCTATGCGTTTGGTGGCATTTAAGGGAGCCGATGGCTCGCGGGTTGGTGTGGTCAAGGAAGATGGTGTGATCGACCTCACCGCAGTTGATTCCAACGCCCCCCGTACGATCGCCGCGGCCATCCGCGAAGATCGCATGGGTGAACTGGGCGAACTCGCCGCCAAGGCCGATGCGGGCAATCGCCTCGACTACGACTCGCTGGATTTTGAACTGCCGGTCGCCGACCCGGGCAAGATCCTGTGTCTGGGCCTCAACTATATGGACCACGTGGCGGAAGGCCCGTTCAACAAGCCCGACTTTCCGGCCATTTTCATGCGCAGCCCGACCTCGCTGGTGCCGCATGGCAAGCCGATCATTCGACCGCTGCAGTCCGAGACCATGGACTATGAAGCCGAACTGGCCGTGATCATTGGCAAGAAGTCTCGTCACCTGACCCTGACAAATGCGCTGGACGCAATTGCCGGTTACAGTTGCTTCAACGACGGGTCCGTGCGCGAGTATCAGCGCCATACGATTCAATGGACGATGGGCAAGAACTTCGACCAGACCGGTCCGTTTGGCCCGGTCGTCGTGACGCCGGACGAATTGCCGGAAGCCGCCCATGGATTGAAAATCGAGTGTCACTTAAACGGCGATACGGTTCAGTCGAGCACGACGGATATGATGATCTTCAAGGTTGCGGAAACCCTGGTTTACATCACCGAAGGTTTGACGCTTGAGCCCGGCGATGTGGTGATGATGGGAACCCCATCAGGCGTTGGCCATGCCCGCAAGCCGCCCCTATGGATGCGCGATGGCGACACCGTCGAGATCGAAATCGAAGGCATCGGCGTTCTGCGCAACCCGATCCAGGACGACGTCACGGGCTAGAGTCAGCTAGTACAGCCAGCTAATACTGATCATGCCGCTTAACCCATGCCATGGGATGCGGCAACGCTTCTTCGTCGCGGCCTTTCGGCAGCAGATCGAGATACTGATAGGCGACATTCATGTTGTCGAGCCCGCGGGCGTAGCAAGAATAAGTGTGGTAGATCATCCCGTCGCCGCCGCTGCCAAGCGCAAAAATGCTGATGCCGGGCGCTTCGCTGGCCGGGAAGGTCGTTTCATGGAAGTTGTAAAAGACCTGACCACGTTGCATTGCGTCGTCTGTGAACGAGGCCTGGTAGTCGTGGTTGAACGATGAACCCAGGCTCGAGACCCAGTCAAAACGCCATCCCATGCGTTTCTTATAGGCAGTGATCTTCTCCAGCGATGTGTTGGAGACACAGACAAAGGCAGCATCGCGGGCTGCCAAATGCATTGTCGTCCCGTCAAAGCCGTCGGCCCAGAAGGAACAACTGGGACAGCCCTCCTCCCAGTTTTCACCCATCATGAAGTGCTGCACGATCAGTTGGGATTTGTCGCCAAACAGGTCGGCCAGCGTCTTGCGCCCCTGATCAGTCTCGAACTGATAAGTCTCGCTGACCGCCACCCAGGGCAATTGCCGGCGTTTGGCGCTGACGGCATCGCGTTGCTGCAGCAACGCCTTTTCCTCGTTCAGCAGAGAGCGGCGCGCCTCCAACCATTGTTCTCTCGTTGCAATATCTGCCTGCATTTGATGTTCCTCCGTCATTCGATTTGGGCGGCCAACCGTTCCAGTTTGCGCAAGGAGGAGGTCCAGCCCTCATTGTGGTTCCGACTGCTTTCATCATCGGGTAAGCCGCTATGGGTGAGGACAAAACGCGCGCCGCCGCCGGCATTCGGCACCACCTCAAAACGCACGTGGGACTCGTGCCCACGCCGGTCCTGATCATCGTGCCAGCCCCAAGTGAACTCGACCGTCTTGGGCGGGTCAGTGCGCAGGACTTCACCGCTGACTTTGAACGTGTTGCCTTCGGCATTGACCATGGTCGATGACCAATTGCCAGGGCGGGACAGATCCAGGTCATGATCACCAATATGCACCCCTTCCGGACCCCACCATTTCAACAGGTGCTCGGTATCGGTCAAAAAGGCGAATACCGTTTCCACATCTGCAGCGAAAACCCGCTCCATCACCAGTTCGCTCATTTCTTACTCTCCTGTACTAACGCCCATTCCAAACGATCCAGGCTGTTTTGCCAGAACTCGCGATAGGACATGGACCAGGCTCCAATCGACTGCACCGCCTCCGGGCGGGCGGAATACAAACGCCGCTGTTTGTCGACACGCTGATGTACCAAGCCTGCCGACCGCAGAACCTTCAGGTGTCGCGATACGGCCGGTGCCGATATCGACGTGCCTTCCTGAATATCGCCGGCCGACAGCTCGCCTTCCTTCAACAGGCGTTCGACGATGGCAAAGCGCGTATCGTCGCCAAGCGCGGCAAAAGTGTTGATCAGGTTGGACATCATCATGCCTTTAATTTATATTTCTGTTAATTAACTTATTTGTTAAATATAGAACTGTCAAGCGTCCTCCACGCCCCGCCGGCGGCAGCGATATCGGTTCCGTATGGAAGGAAGTTTCAGCCCTTGGGATGTTCCGGCAGTCCGGGCCGACCTGCCTGATCTGGGTTCAGCGCGACATATTCGGCTTTCAACGCAGCGGAGCCCGAGATTTCCCGATCATGGCGCCAGCCGGGCGGCATCAGCAGATAGGCCAGTCGGGTACGCATCGTGATGCCCGGCTGGAATGCGTCCTTGAACATGCTGACCCATTCATGGATGGCAACTTTGAAAGGGTTGAAGGTCGCAATATTGCGCACCAGTCCATAGCGCGGCACGTCCTCCTCCAGTTCTTCTACAAAGGTGCCGAACATGCGGTCCCAGATGATCAGTGTGCCGGCATAATTGGCATCCAGGTAACGCGGGTTGGTGGCGTGATGGACACGGTGATGAGACGGCGTGTTCATCACTGCCTCGAACCAGCGCGGCAGTTTGCCGATGGCCTCCGTATGGATCCAGAACTGATAGAGCAGATTGATTCCGCCGACGAAGACGATCAGGGCTGGATGAAATCCGAGCAGCACCAGGGGAATGCGCAGGACAAACATGCCGGTGAAAACGCCGGTCCAACTCTGCCGCAGTGCGGTCGACAGATTGTAGTGCTGGCTCGAATGGTGGATGACATGTTCGGCCCAGACCCAGCGACAGCGATGGGCGATGCGGTGGTAAAAGTAGTAGCGCGCGTCATCAATGATGAAGCAGGCGAGGATCCAGTACCACTCAAACCCGATCGTCCAGATCCTGAACTCATAGGCCCAGGTCAGGACCCCATAGGCGACAAAGCCGAAGATCAGACCCGACACCACATTGCCCACCCCCATCAGCAGACTGGTGGTCGCATCGCGGGTCTCAAACCCATCGACCCGCTTCATCCGTTTAAGAACATAGAGCTCCAGAAAGATCAGCGCCGCAAAGGCGGGAATGGCCAATTGGGTGACATTGGGAAACGTCGGCACGTTCAGCATCAGGCGGCCTCCTCGATCAGGCTTTCAAGCCGTTCCGCCAGGGCGGACCGTTCCTCTTCTTTGATCAAAGCAATAGAGACTTTGGGTAGTGTGAAGTCCCGCAACGACAGCTGCAAACCATTCTGCGTCGCAGCAAGCCCGTAGAAAACCGGCGCATCCAGCTTCCGCGTCACCAGTTTGTCCCCCATTTGCAGAACCAGGCCACCCTGCTTGCGATCACTGGAGAAGACGACTGCCGTGCGCCCATCATCGGCGACGATGCACTCTGCCAGATCGAAAGTCTGATGGTCCTGTTTAAACCGCAACATGGCCTGGTCGGCAGTTAAGGGCGCAATTTCCCGCGAGCCGCCGCTGAAGTGAACGGCGGCAATGATCACGGTCAATCCGACGACCACCAAAATTGCCAGGATGTGCAGCGGCATTGCGGCGTTTCCTCTCAGAGCAGGTTACGATCAATATGATCGTCAAAGTGGCGGTCAAACACCAGTTCGTCGTTCAAATAGGCGCGCAGATGGGCGGTGGTGTGAAACTGGTTTGCGTCGCTGGTCAATTCGGCTTCTGCCTCGGTCCGCCACATCTGGCCATCGCGTCCGCCAACCTGCTCCCATCGGGACGTACAGCGGGCCGACAACGGATCTTGCGGGTGGATGAAAAACTGCTCCGACAATTGGGTGCCGGAAATCAGGCCGTGTTCAAGATCGCGGTTTTCACCCGCGTCGGAATGCACATTCATGACGATGGTGCCGTCGTCCTGGGTTTCGAATGTACGCAAATATTGCGCGGCGCGCAGGTTTTCGCAATTCCACGGCGCGGCTCCTTCCGGCTCTTCAAAGGTCCATTCAGTTGCATCGCTGTGTGGTCGCATCGGCAGGCTGACCTGCCCAGATCCAAGCGTCAGGCAGGCCGGTTCGGCCGTCGCCGACGGCGATGGCCAGATAAACGGCCAATAGGCGTTGCTGATGGCAACGCGCAACCGGTGTCCCGCCGGCAGATGATAGGCGCATTGATCGAGGTTCAGCGTCACCTCAAAGCTCTCTCCCGGGATCAGTGCGCTGGGGAATTCATGGGACTCCCGGTGGCACAGATTGAGACAGCCGAAGGTTATGAGACTGACTTCGCCATTGGGGCGGATGTCGCACAGCCGGACCACAAGCTGGGCCTGAGGCTGATCGGACCGCAGCGCCAGTTTGATTTGCGGTCCGCCGACAATATCCACCGCCTCGGTAAAAACATCCGTGTCAAAACAGGCGGACTTTTCATCGTCCGGCCGTTGATCGGCGGGCAGTTCGTCGCTGTAGGCGAAAGGGAAATACTCACCCGATTGCAGACCGCAATCGGGCGGCGAACAGACGGTCACATCCAGCATTGACGCTTTGTCGCCAAGAGTGTCACCGGGCATCAAATGGTAGGCTTGCGCTGCCTGCGGCGGCCATTCTTGATCTGCGATCCAGCGGCCTGGGCGGCTGTCATACCAGCGTTTCGGCGGCAGCGAATCCATCACATAGGCACGGTAGGCCGGATCATCTTCCACCCCTGTCGCCTCTCCTTTCAACCATCGATCCCACCAGCGCTTGGCTTCCTGCAGAAATCCAATCGTCGGCTGAGGCCCGGCATAGTGGGGATATTTGTGGTTCCAGGGGCCGACAATGCCTTTCACCGGCGCGTCGAGGTTTTCAACCAGATGGGAAATCGTATTGCGATATCCGTCGTGCCAACCGCCAATGCTCAGCACGGCGGCCTGGATAGTGCTGTAATCTTCGCAGACCGAGCCATGCTTCCAGAAAGCATCGCGATGCTGGTGGCGCAGCCATTCCGACAAGTGCCAGGGCTGGTGGTTCAACCGGTGCAGCCACATATCCTGCCATTTGTCGCCGACCAGCGCCGGATCCGGTGGCCGCGACATGTAGGACAGCATGGTTGACGACCAGCCAAAATGCTCCAGCAACAAACAGCCGCCCTTGTAGTGAATGTCGTCGGCGAACCGGTCGACCGTCGAACAGATGGTGATGACTGCCTTCAGGGCCTCGGGACGGCGGGCCGCCACCTGCAACCCGTTAAAGCCGCCCCAGGAAATACCCATCATGCCGACATTGCCGTTGCACCAGGGCTGGGCTGCCGCCCAGGCAATCACGTCACAGGCGTCCTGCAATTCCTGCTCCAGATATTCATCTTCCAGCAGGCCGTCCGATTCACCGCTGCCGCGCATGTCGGTTCGGATACAGGCATAACCGTGGCCCGCCATCCAGGGATGGGTGAACTGATCACGCACGATGGTGCCGTCGCGTTTGCGATAGGGCAGATGTTCAAGGATCACCGGTACCGGATTTTGCACGGCATCGGCTGGCATCCAGACCCGCGCCGAAAGGCGGCAGCCATCGGGCATTTCGATGCCCCAGTCCGCGTGTTCAACAACCTCGCGCGGAAACTCCGTCCTCACTTTCATAGCGCACCCTTTTTTGCCGACCATGTCGCGTCATTCATACCGCCACGAAACAATACCTGTTACCGCTTGTCGATAGGCTGGGACGAGAATGATGCAACTGACACGATCGGCAACGACAATTGGCGTCACCTGCGCCGCGCTGGCTTCAACCGCGTTCACGCTGAACGATGTTGGCATCAAATTCCTGTCCGGCGACTACCCGCTGCATCAGATCGTGTTTGTGCGTACCCTGGTGGCCCTAAGCCTGACGGTCGGGCTGATCATTCCGCTGGAAGGTGGCTTCTCCCTGCTGAAAACCCAACACCTCAAGATGCATCTGCTGCGCGGCCTGTCGGTGGTCATCGCGAACATGGTGTTCTTTATGGGGCTGGCTGCCCTGCCGCTGTCGGAAGCCACCGCGATCTTCTTCGTCTCACCGCTGGTGATCACCGCATTTTCGGTGCTGTTTCTGGCCGAGAAGGTTGGCTTGCGCCGCTGGATGGCGGTGTTCGCCGGTTTGATCGGCGCACTGGTGATCATCCGCCCCGGCACCGATGCGTTTCAGGTCGCAGCGATCCTGCCGGCCATCGCGGCTGTCGCCTATGCCTCGCTGCATATGATGACCCGCAAGATCGGGCGTTTCGAAAAGGCCTCCACCATGGCCTTTTACACCCATATGACGTTCCTTGTTGTCAGTGCTTGCGTCGGTCTGATCGCTGGTGACGGCGCCTACGCCACCGCCATTCACCCATCGATCGAGTTTCTGACCCGCCCGTGGGTGATGCCCAGCGAACGGGATCTTTGGGTGATGTTGGGGGTCGGCCTGGCCAGCGGCACTGGTGGCTATTTCATCACCCAGGCCTACCGCGTCTGCGAGGCCGCGCTGATCGCTCCGTTCGAATATCTGGCCCTGGTGCTGGCGATCTTTTGGGGAATTACGATCTTTGCCGAGGTTCCCGACTTCTGGGCCTGGACGGGGATCCTGCTAATCCTCGGGTCCGGCCTGTTCGTGCTGTGGCGCGAAAGCGTGTTGAAGAAACGGCTGGCGCTGGAGCGCCCGATGCCCCGCAACCGCTGATCTTCCTTCCAGAGTAACGCAACCAAAAAAAATCGGCGGCTGGTTGCCCAGCCGCCGACTTAATGTGTTTGCTTAGCGGGTTGCGCTTATGCGAACCACCAACGCTCGGCAATCTTGTTACCGTCGTTCTGCCAGTTGGCAGCAACGTCAGGACCGTGCGTGACGGACTTGTTGTGCGCCAGAATGTAGTTGGCCCACATGGCAACGATGGCACCGCCGTCGTCGTGCAGCAGCTGCTGCGCTTCGAAGTACTGAGCCTGACGCTTGGTTTCGTCGGTTTCAGCACGCGCCTGAACAACAACTTCGTTGAAGCGATTGGCCGCGTCTGTGCCGCGCCATGCTGTATCGTTCCATGTGTTGTCTTCAGTGTAAGCGGAAGAGTACATCCAGTCCTGGGTTGGGCGACCGCCCCAGTAACATGCACACCAGCCTTTTTTGTTCCAAACGTTGGACCAGTAACCGTCGTTAGGCTCACGCACCAGTTCAATCTCGATGCCGGCCTGTTTGGCGGAAGCAGCGATGAGCTGACCAGCGTCAACGGCGCCAGCGAAAGCGGCGTCAGCAACAGACAGCTTGATTGGGCCGGAATGACCGGACTTCTTGTAGTGCTCAGCAGCTTTTTCAGGATTGAATTCGCGCTGTGCGATGGTGTCATTGAAGAACGGCATTGCAGCGTTCACTGGAATGTCGTTACCGGCAACACCGTGACCCAGCAGGATCTTGTCGACCAGTTCCTGACGGTTGATGGCATATTTCAGTGCCATGCGCAGGTCGAGATTGCCGAATGGCTCAACGTCGAGACGCATTGGGAACGTGTAGTGCTGTGTACCTGTGGTTTCTAGGATTTCAACAACTGGCACGCGGCCGAGCAGAGCAACTGTCTTCGGATCGATCGCATCAGCGATATCCACGTCACCGTTCAGCAGCGCGCTCTGGCGAGCTGTTGGGTCGACAACCGACAGAAGAGTTGTTTCGTCGAAGTAAGCGCTGTCTGCCTTCCAGTAGTTTGGATTGCGCTTGAACTCGGCGCGCACACCAGCGTCGAACGACTGCATGACGTAACCACCGGTGCCGTTGTCAGTCGCTGTCACGTCAACATTGCCGTTGCCGTCAGATGCCATGATCATGAAGTGATAGTCACTGACGATGTATGGGAAGTCAGCGTTACCTTCGTTCATCTTGAAGATGACGCGGTTGTCACCGTCTTTGGTAATGTCCTTCACCGCGCTGACCAGCGCCTTAGCAGCAGACTTGGTGTCAGCACCACGGTGGATGTTGAAGGTGGCGATGACGTCGTCTGCAGTCAGTGTCTTGCCGTTGTGGAAAGTCACGTCCTTGCGCAGGTTGAACACCCATTCGGTTGCGTCTGCACCTGGCTCGAAGCTCTCGGCCAGTTCCGGACGCAGTTTACCGTCGGCACCGATCTCGGTGAGGTGGTTACCGCGGGAATAGATGACGTTCTGTGTGAAGCCGTTGGAGGAGGTCGACGGATCGATGGTGTCCGTTGTACCGCCGTAGCCGGTTGCGTGGCGCAGCGAACCACCTTTTTTAGGTGTCGCAGCCAACACGTCGGTGGCCATGGTTACTGCGGTTGGCAGTACCACACCTGCGGCCAGCATAGATGTAATAAATTGACGGCGGTTGATGCCGCCAGATGCGAGTTTTTCGGATTGCTCGCGCAGAAACTCCGTTTTCATATCACGCATTCAGTTTTTCTCCCATTTGGTTTTTGTTGGACTCACGGCCCTGGGCCGGATTCCTGACCTCAGCGAAACACACAGAACATATAAATGCAATTAACAGGCACCCCCTGAAGTCAAAAAAATTGATGGACTGAGTGACAATTTGTTTTGAACGCCTGTTTACAGGCAGGGTTCGCTTCGCTTAGCCTGATTGCAGGGAAGCGGCGCAGATCGCTCCCTGAAGTATTTTACAAGAGTTGGGGAGGCTCTTTTTGCATCCGGTTCTCTATACAGTTTTGCAGCGCTTGGGATTAGGCCTGCTGACACTGTTCATTGTCTCCATCATCATTTTCTCATCCATCGCAATGCTGCCGGGCGATTTCGGCGAACAGGTACTGGGTCAGCAGGCGCTGCCGGAAACCGTTGAAGCATTCCGCAAAGAACTCGGCCTCGATAAGCCCGCCTATATTCGCTATATCGACTGGATTGCCGCCGTGTTGCAGGGCGATCTCGGGACATCGTTCTCGGGCCGTGCCTCCTCCGGCAGTGACCAATCGCGCAGTGTCTGGGAGCTGGTTGGACCGCGTCTTTCCAACACGCTGTTCCTGGCTGGCTTTACCGCCATGATCGCGGTGCCCTTGTCTTTGTTCCTCGGCATCACCGCGGCGCTGAAGCGCAACTCGGTCTACGACCGCTCGGTCAATGCGGTAACGTTGACGACGATCTCGTTTCCAGAATTCTTCCTGGCCTACCTGCTGATCGTTTTCCTGGCCGGCATCTTCCCGACCCTGTCAAATGTGACGCCGGATATGGATCTCGGCGAGCGGATCACCAAGATCGCCCTACCGGCCCTGACCATGACCCTGGTTATCGTGGCCCATATGATGCGTATGACGCGGGCGGCGCTGATCAACCTTCTGGCCAGCCCCTATATCGAGATGGCCCAATTGAAAGGTGCCTCGCGTACCAAGGTGATCATCAAGCATGCCCTGCCGAACGCCTGGGCACCGATCGCCACAGTTATCGCCTTCAACCTGGCCTATCTGGTCGTTGGCGTGGTGGTTGTTGAAGTCGTGTTTGTATATCCCGGCATCGGCCAATTGATGGTCGACTCGGTGAGTTCCCGTGACATTCCCGTTGCTCAGGCTTGCGCGCTGATCTTTGCCGCAACCTACATCCTGCTCAACCTGCTGGCTGACGTGATCGGCATTGTTACCAACCCGAGGCTGCTGCACCCAAGATGACCGAAGAACCTCAATCATATTCCGCAGCTGGTGAAGTTGCTCAAGTTAAGTTGCGCCGCGGCCTTGGCGAGCGCACATGGATCGCCCTGAGAAAGGCGCCCCTGTCGGCCTGGTTCGGCATGATCGTCATCGCGCTTTACGCGTTCGTCGCGATCTTCGGCCCCTATCTCGCGCCCTATGGCGAGGCCCAGGTCTTCGCCAAGGCAGATGAGCCCTGGTCGATGTTGGGTGGTGATCCGGCCCACTTCTTCGGCACCGACCAGATCGGTCGTGACGTGCTCACCCGTCTCATTTATGGCGCGCGAAACACCATTGGTATCGCGCTGCTGACGACCATCCTGTCCTTCCTGATTGGAGGCAGTCTGGGTTTGATTGCGGCGATCAACCGGTCTTGGCTCGATCAATTCCTCAGCCGCGGTGTCGACGTGCTGATGTCGATCCCCAGCCTGATCTTCGCACTGATGTTGCTCAGCATCTTCGGCTCGTCCATTCCGTCGCTGATCCTGATCATCGCGGTGCTCGACTCAACCCGCGTGTTCCGCCTGACCCGCTCGGTCGCCGCCAATGTGGTGGTGATGGACTATGTCGAGGCTGCCCGATTGCGCGGTGAGGGGCTGGGCTGGATCATGGGCAAGGAAATCCTGCCCAACATCATGCCGCCTCTGGTGGCGGAGTTCGGCCTGCGTTTCTCCTTCGTCTTCCTGACCATTGCTTCCCTCTCCTTCCTCGGCCTGGGCATCCAGCCGCCGACAGCGGACTGGGGATCGATGGTGCGTGATGGCTCCCGTTTCATTCAGTTCGTGGCCTATGACTGGACACTGGCTCTGCCATCGCTGCTGCCAGCCGGCGCGGTTGCGCTGCTGACGGTTGCTGTAAACTTCGTTGTGGACTGGTTCCTGCACAAAACAAGCGGATTGCGCGATGACCACTAATTCAAATAAGCGCGGCGCCAAGGGCGACATTCTCATCGAAATGAAGAATGTCGAGATCGACGGGTTCAGCGATGAACGCTGGCACAAGATCGTCAAGGGCGTCGATCTGACTCTGCGCCGTGGCGAGGTGATGGGCCTGATCGGTGAATCCGGTGCTGGCAAATCCACCCTCGGTAAGGCTGCCATGGGCTATGCCCAGCCCGGATGTAAGATCAGATCCGGTTCCATCATGTTCGACGGCATTGATCTGATGGCCGCAACGGAAGCTGAAAAACGCCAATTGTGGGGCTCCCGCATCGCCTATGTGGCCCAGTCGGCTGCCGCCTCTTTCAACCCGGCACACCGGTTGATCGATCAAACCGTTGAAGCAACGGTCGATCACGGCATCAGCGGAGAATCTGACGCCAAACAAGACGCAGTCGGCCTGTATGAATCCCTGCAATTGCCGGATCCCGGCAATATTGGCGGCCGTTATCCGCACCAGGTGTCGGGTGGACAGCTGCAGCGCATCATGACCGCCATGGCGATGTCGCCGCGTCCGGACCTGATCATCTTTGACGAACCGACGACCGCGCTCGACGTAACGACCCAGGTCGAAGTGCTGGTGGCGATGCGCGACATTGTCGAGAAGTTCAACACCGCCGCGATCTACATCACCCACGACCTTGCCGTGGTCGCCCAGATGGCCGACTTCATCAAAGTGCTGCGCTACGGCGAAGAGGTGGAAGAGGCTGAAACCCGCAAGATGCTGAGCCAGCCCGAAGAGGACTATACCAAGTCGCTTTGGTCAGTGCGCGCCTTGCACAAGGACGAAAGCCCGTCAGACGACATCGCCCTGTCGATCAAGAATGTTGATGCTGCCTATGGCAACACGGTCAAAGTGCTGCATGACGTGTCCATTGACATTCCTCGCGGACGCACGGTTTCGGTGGTCGGCGAATCCGGTTCCGGCAAGTCCACGACGGCGCGCGTGATCACCGGTCTTCTGCCACCAATGACGGGCTCGATCGAGTTCAATGGCGAAACGCTGCCAAACGCCCTGAAGGACCGCAGCAAGGATCAGCTCCGGCGCATCCAGATGATCTACCAGATGGCTGACACGGCGATGAACCCGAAGCAGACGGTGGCCGATATCATCGGGCGTCCGCTGGAGTTCTATCACAACCTGAAGGGCAAACAGCGCGATGACCGCATCATCGAGCTGCTGGAAATGATCGAGCTGGACGAGAGCTTTATGGACCGCCTGCCGGGCGAGTTGTCCGGTGGTCAAAAACAGCGCATCTGTATTGCCCGCGCCCTGGCCGCTGAACCTGAAGTGATCATCTGCGATGAGGTCACCTCGGCGCTGGACCAGATCGTGCAGGAAGGCATTTTGAAACTGCTGCTGCGTTTGCAGAAGGAGTTGAACATCACCTATCTGTTCATCACCCACGATATTGCGGTGGTGACAGCGATCTCCGACGAGATTGTTGTGATGTTCCAGGGCCAGGTGGTCGAGCAGGGGCTGAAAAGCAAGATCCTGGCGCCGCCTTACCCGGACTATACGCAATTGCTCCTCTCTTCCGTCCCGGAAATGGATCCAGACTGGCTGTCCAATCTGGTCGAGGAACGCGGCTAGCAGCCTGGCATTTTTGTGAAAACCACGCCGCTTCAACAGAGTTTTGGAGTTGAGATTGCCGACGTCGATCTGCGCGATCTAACGGCAGATCACCTGTATCCGGAAATCCGCCAGGCCTTTGAAGAACACTCGGCCCTGTTGTTTCGCGGCCAGTCGCTGGACGATGACAGCCACACGAAACTGGCTGAACTGTTTGGTCCCCTGGAAAACCGCGATGCCATGGCAGCGGGCCGGGACGTTGAGTTTGAAGTGCCCGCCGTCACCAATGTGCTGGAAGATGATACGGTTTCGGACGCACATAGCCTGCACACGCTGAACCTGCAGGGTAATATGCTGTGGCACACCGACAGCACGTTTCTGCCGGTGCCGGCCCTGTCGAATATTCTGACGGCGAAAGTTGTGCCGTCTTCCGGTGGTCAAACTGAGCTGGCCTCGACCCGCGCCGCATGGGCTGCCATGCCCGAGGACATGAAAGCGCCGTTGAAAGACGCCATCATCTGGCACCGCCTGTCCCACTCCCGCAGCAAGATTTCCAGCGAACTGGCCGCTCAAAGCGAAATGACCCAATGGCCGGACCGGCCGTGGCGGGCGATCTGGCCCAATCCGGTCACTGGCGACGAATCCCTGTTCATCGCCTCCCACGCCTTCGCTATCGAGGGCATGGGCCTGCAGGAAGGTCAGGAAATCATCGAAGCGGCCATCGAATTCTGCACCCGGCCGGAATTCGTCTACAGCCACAGCTGGTCGGTGGGCGATGTGTTGATCTGGGATGAGCGCTGCACCCTGCATCGGGGCACGCCCTGGCCCTATGAGGAGCCGCGCACGCTGAAGAGTATTTGCTGTTCGGTCACCGAGCGCGATGGTTTGGCCAGCGTTAAGATTGTGTAGCCTCCGCCTCAAACAGCATTCAACAGCAGGCTCGTCTCGCTGTTCAGTACGCCTTTGATCTCACGGATTTCCCGCAGCACCCGGTCGAACTCCGGCAGGTTGACGGTTTCGATCTGCGCCACCAGATCCCAGGTCCCGTTGGTGCTGTGCAGCGAGACGATGGCTGGCATCTGTTTCAGAAAGCGGGTCACGGACCGCGTCATCACTCCCTCCAGTTCAATCATCATCACAGCCCGGATCATGTCAGCGTCGGCAGCGGCAGCCGCATCGACTTCGATTGTGAACCGCTGAATGACGCCCGACTGGGTCAGCCTGTCGAGTCGGGCCTGCACCGTGGCCCTTGATTGACCCAGGGTCTGCGCCAGGCGCGTGATCGACGCGCGGCCATCCTGTTTGAGCGCGGTGAGCAGCCTTCTGTCTTGCAGCGTGAGATTCATTTCGAACAATCTGACAATTTTGTTTAGCAAATTGCCTATTATTATATCTATTTTGTTCAAATCTCCAACTTTTTGCTCACTCCTCAATCAGAGATCCTGTTACCACGGTCAACGCAGGATCAAATCATGTCGCAAAAGCTCGCTCTTATCGGTGCTCCCGTACAGTCCGGCGCCAGCCAGCCCGGTTGCGTCATGGGTCCCGAGGCCTTTCGCACCGCTGGCTTGGCTGAAACGCTGCGGGCGCTTGGACATCACGTGGAAGATCTCGGCAATGTCGACCGCCGCCCCGTCGACGACCGCACAAGCTGCAACCCGGCGGTCCATGGCCTGAACGAAACCGTTGGCTGGGCCATGGCTCTTGAAAACCAGGCCTATGAGGCCTGCCAGAGCGCTGACGTGCCGATCTTTCTAGGCGGCGATCACAGTCTGTCGATCGGCACCGTGCCCGGCGTCGCGCGTCACGCCGCCAATGGAAACCGCCCGCAATTCGTGCTCTGGCTCGATGCCCATCCGGACTTCCATTCCCTCGCCAGCACCCAAAGCGGCAATCTGCACGGCACCCCGGTTGCGTATTTTTCCGGACAGGACGGTTTCACCGATGCTTATCCCGAACTGGCGGCAACGGCCACCGTGCCTCCGCAAAACATCTGCATGATGGGCATCCGCTCTGTCGATCCATCGGAGAAACAGGCGCTGAAGGAAAAGTCGATCGACGTCCACGACATGCGCAGCCTAGACGAACGCGGCGTCGCCGCGCCGCTGCGGGAATTCCTCGCCAGGGTCGAGGCCGCAGGCGGGGCGCTGCATGTCAGTCTGGATGTCGACTTTCTGGAACCCGCCATCGCCCCGGCCGTCGGCACGACCGTGCCCGGTGGCGCAACATTCCGCGAAGCCCATCTGATCATGGAAATGCTGCATGACAGCGGGTTGGTCACGTCGCTTGATCTGGTCGAACTGAATCCGTTTCTCGACGAACGCGGCCGCACCGCCAATCTGATGGTCGACCTCTGCGCCAGCCTGTTTGGCCGCACCGTGCTCGACCGCCCCACCCAAAGTCATTGAAAAGGAGAATTGAGATGACCAACCACGCCCCTGCCCCTTCGGCGCTCGCCATGGTTCCCTTTGTCAGTGTTGAAAACATGATGCGCATCGTCAACACGCTCGGTGCCGCCCATGTGCTGGAACAGATTGCCGCCTATATCGAAGCCGATTTCCTGCGCTGGGATCAGTTCGACAAAACCCCGCGTGTCGCCGCCCATTCCAAGGAAGGGGTGATTGAGCTGATGCCGACCAGCGACGGCGAGACCTATGGCTTCAAATATGTCAACGGACACCCGGCCAACATGGCGCGTGGTTTTCAGACCGTGACGGCCTTCGGCCTGCTCGCCCGCGTCGACAACGGCTATCCCATTCTGCTGTCGGAAATGACCGTCCTGACGGCCCTGCGCACCGCCGCCACTTCGGCGGTTGCCGCCAAATATCTTGCCCCAAAAGGTGCCCGCACCATGGCAATGATCGGCAATGGCGCGCAATGCGAGTTCCAGGCCCTGGCCTTCCAGAAAATCATCGGCATCGACACGGTGCGGCTGTTCGACATCGATCCCGCGGCCACCAGGAAGGCCGCACGCAATCTCGCAGGCAGCGGCCTGAACGTCATCGCCTGCACGTCCTCACAGGAAGCCGTCTCAGGTGCCGAGATCATCACCACCTGCACCGCCGACAAGCAATATGCCACCATCCTGACCGACAACATGGTCGGCTCGGGCGTGCACATCAACGCCATTGGCGGCGACTGCCCCGGCAAGACGGAACTGCATAAAGACATTTTGCTGCGCAGCGACATCTTCGTTGAATTCCCACCCCAGACCCGCATTGAAGGCGAAATCCAGCAGTTGGACGCCGACCATCCGATCACCGAGCTGTGGCGGGTGATCGCCGGCAAACAGGCCGGCCGGACCAGCGCCGATCAGATCACCCTGTTCGACAGCGTCGGTTTTGCCACCGAGGACTTCTCCGCCCTGCGCTTCATCCGCGACCAGTTGGAGCCCACCGGTCACTATGTCGAACTCGACATGTTGGCCGATCCCGATGACCCGCGCGACCTGTTCGGCATGGTACGTCGGGCTGCGCCGTCGCCGTCCCGTCCCTGGCTCACCGCCAGTTGACGCTGAGTTGAGCAAACGTTTTCGAAATGAATTGGCCCCGGCGGTGATTGCGCGGTAGCCTGTCGCCGGGTTCAATCGGAGATGGTGCAGCACATGGCAACCGGGCTTTTTATGGCGGCGGCCTTTGCAATGGCCTATTCGATGCTTGCCAAGCGGCTGGAATCCACCATTTTGACCGCGCCAATCCTGTTTCTGGGTTTCGGCTATCTGCTTTCAACCACCGGTGTGATGCCAACCGAAGGCGCCGAAACGGCGCTGCATCTGGTGGCCGAGACAACGCTGATCATCCTGCTGTTTCTCGACGCCGCGCAAACCGATCTGAAGGCACTGAAAACCCGCCATGTCTGGCCGTTTCGCATGCTGCTCATCGGCTTGCCGCTGGCGGTGATCATCGGCGCCCTTGCCGCCTGGCCCCTGCTTGATCATTGGCCGATCTTTGCCGTGCTGTTGCTGGCAGCGATACTCGCGCCAACCGACGCGGCGCTCGGGCAGTCGGTCATCTCCAACAAGGCGGTGCCGGAACGGGTGCGCCGGGCGCTGACTGTGGAAAGCGGTCTCAATGACGGCCTCGCCCTGCCGCTGATCCTGCTGCTGACCAGCCTGACCGCCAATGTCATGGCAAACGACGCCACAAACTGGCTGCTGTTTGGCGCCAAGCAATTGTTGCTCGGCCCCCTGGTTGGCGCCGCCATGGGCTTTGCCGGCGGTCATATTCTACTGTGGGCCAAGAAATACGACACCACGTCTGACACATATGAAGGAGTGGGCGCCCTCGCCCTGGCCATCTGCTCCTATATCGGCGCCGACATAGTCGGCGGCAACGGATTCATCGCGGCCTTTGTAGCTGGCCTCGCCTTCGGGGATCTGGTCGAAAAGCGCTGCAAGTTCATTTTCGAATTCACCGAAAGCGAAGGCCAGGGACTCAGTTGGGCAGCCTTCCTGATGATCGGTCTCGTGCTGGTGCCGGAATCCATTCATCATCTGGACGGCCCGACCCTGGCGCTGATCCTGATCAGCCTTGTTATCGTGCGGCCGCTGGCGATCTGGCTGTCCCTGATCGGCACCGATGCACGACCTCTAACCCGTCTGTTTTTCGGCTGGTTTGGCCCGCGTGGTCTCGCCACGGGCCTGTTTGCCTTGATGGTCGTTGACCGCATCAGCGGCGGCGGCGGCGACCACGGCGGTGGCGGCGATGAAGCCAACCTGGCTGCAACCTATGGCGAGCAAGTTCTCCACATTGCCGTCAACACGGTCTGGATCAGCGCTGTACTGCACGGCATCACGGCCGCGCCCGCGGCCCGCCTGTTCGGCCGACTTACCAGAAATTCAGAAGCTTAAACGCGGGTGCCGGTTGACGTCCTTGTAGAGCAAATAGCGAAACGGGCCCGGGCCACCTGCATAGCAGGCCTGTGGGCAAAAGGCGCGCAGCCACATGAAATCACCGGCTTCCACTTCGACCCAATCCTCATTGAGCCGGTACACCGCTTTACCTTCCAACACATAAAGCCCGTGTTCCATTACATGGGTCTCGGCGAAGGGAATAACCGCGCCGGGCTGAAAGGTGACGATGTTGACATGCATGTCATGGCGCATGTCATCGGGCGCGACAAACCGGCTGGTTGCCCATTTCCCCTCGGTCCCCGGCATGGGGATCGGCTCGACATCGGCCTCGTTGACGACAAATGCTTCCGGCACATCAATGCCATCAACCTGCTCATAGGCTTTGCGGACCCAATGGAAGCGCACCGGTGAGTCTGCCTTGTTGTGGGCACGCCAATCGCCCCCCGGTGGAATGTAAGCATAGCCGCCCGGTGCCATCTCATGCTCTTGGCCGGCAATCGACACGGTGAGTTGCCCTTCGACAACGAACAGGACGGCCTGGGCCGATGGATCGGTATCCGGCTTTTCGCTGCCGCCACCGGGCAACACTTCGACAATGTATTGCGAAAAGGTCTCGGCAAAGCCGGACAAGGGCCGCGCCAGGATCCAGGCCCGCGTCTTCTCCCAAAACGGCAGATTGCTGGTAACGATGTCGCGCATCGTGCCTTTCGGGATAACCGCATAGGCCTCACGGAACATCGCGCGGTCGGTCACCAGGTCGGTTTGCGGTGGATGACCGCCATCAGGCGCATAATAGCTGCGGCGCGTTTGGCGGTTTGCTGACTTGTCTTCCATCAACACGGTTCCAGAATTGGGCTTTGGTTGTTCCCAGCATAGCGTCATTTGCTGAAAACTTCATTGATTGAATTTGTCCGGCTGTTCCGGCTACGCTCGTGTCTCAGTTCACACACGATGGCGGGCCTCTCTTATGGAAAAGATCAGCATCCAGTTCACCCTGTTTTCCGCCTTTTACGCGCCGCTGATCGCCACCATGTCCGGTGGCTTTTTGCGCCAGGAAGGACTGGACGCGGACTGGTCGGTCTCACCACCCGGCGTGTCCGCCATCGCTGCGTTGGAAGACGGATCGGCACAGGTTGTTCAGTCGGCCCTGAGCCAGAGCTTTGGCCCCCTGACCAATGGCATCCGGCCAGACTACGCACATTTTGCCCAGGTCAACGAGATGGACGGATTCTTTCTAACCGGACGAGACGCGGACCCGGATTTCCAATGGTCGAAACTGGAAGGGGCATCGGTCGTGTTGTTCGGCGGTGGGCAACCGCTGACCATGTTCAAATTTGCCTGTCACCAGGCTGGGATCGATTTTGCGAAAATCGACGCCATCCACGTGGGCGGTGCGGCTGATATGGACAAGGCGTTTCGCGATGGTCAGGGGCACTATGTTCAACAGCAGGGGCCGTTTCCCCAGCAGTTGGAAGCCGACGGCATCGGCCACATCGTTGCGCAGGTGGGGCCAAAAGTAGGCCCTTGCGGGTTCTCCAGTCTGGTGGCGATGCGCGACTGGCTCGACACAGATATGGCCAAGGCCTTTGCGCGCGCCTACAGCAAGACCAGACGCTATATGAACGAAGAGCGTGCCGAAGAAATCGCCAGAGCGCAGAAATCCTACTTTCCGAAGATTGACCTCGACGTGCTCACCGCCTGCATCGGCACCTACCAAAAGCTCGGTAACTGGACACCTCATATCGACATCACCGAAGCCGCCTATGAGGCCACGCTGGACATTTATCAGTTCGCCGGCGGGCTGGAGCAGCGCTTCGCCTATGACGATGTTTGCGCGCGCCCGCCTGCCCTTGCCTGACGATCATGGGCATCTAATTCGTCGCGTGAACACAATTCTAGAGGCGGTGCTATTCGCCCGGCAGTTTCAGGCCGACATTGCGGGCATAGACCTTGGCCACCGCCGCATCGTCCTCCTGCCCGAGGCCCGAACCTGAAGCGGCAAGAAATTGCTGCAGCGCAGCGGCGGTGATCGGCGCCGAGAACTTGGCCGAACGGGCGATGTCCAGCACGATGCCCAAATCCTTCGGCCAGATATCAACGGAACTGTGCGGGGTGTAGTCGCCAGCAACGATATGCGGCGCCCGGTTTTCCAACATCCAGGAGGTGCCGGCGCATTTGCTGATCACCTCGAGAAACTGATCCGGCTCAATGCCCTGGGTCATGCCGAATGTCAGCGCCTCTGCCATTGTCGCGATGTGGACACCGGCAAGCAGTTGATTGACCGCCTTCATCGCCGACCCAGCACCGGCCGCGTCACCGAGCTCGAACACCGTTTCTGCGGCCGCATCGAGGATCGGCCGGGCCGCAGCAAAGGCTTCCTTTGTGCCCGAAGCCATGAACGACAACTGGCCTTGCATGGCTTTCACCGATCCGCCCGACATCGGCGCATCGAGATAATGCACGCCGCGCTGGGCACACCGCGAGGCCATGTTTCTGGCAAATTCCGGCGGCACCGTTGCGCAGGCCACAACCACGGAACCGGACTTCATTTGTGGCACAATACCATCTTCGCCAAACAACACAGCCTCGGTCTGCGCCGCGTTCAGAACCACGACCACGGCGCCGTCGAGATCCGGTGCAACGTCGCCAAGTTGGCCGTCGCCGCCGCCCTGCGCCTTGAAGCGGGCGACAGCCTCCTCGTTCAGGTCATAACCACAGGTAGTGTGACCGGCATTGAGGATTGAGCTGGCGATGCCAAAGCCCATGGATCCAAGGCCGATTACGGCATAGTTCTTGTTCGTCATAGCTGAGCCAAATTGGTGCGAAGAATTGCCCTGTTCTCACCACATCGGAGGACAGACCTCAACCGGTTTTCAGAGCAGGGTGTGCACGTGATTGGCAATCGCCAGGCTGGCTGTCAGCCCGGGCGACTCAATGCCGAAAAGGCCGACCAGACCCGGCAGGCCGTGGTCTTGCGGCGTCCAAAACCTGAAATCAGCCGCCGGTTCGCCAGGCCCCACCAGTTTGGGGCGAATGCCGGAATAGTCCGGCTCGAGACTGCCGTCCGGCAGGTTGGGCCAGTAGGAGCGGATGGCCGCATAGAACTTGTCGCCGCGGCGCGGATCGACCTCGTATTCCAACCCATCGACCCATTCCACATCTGGTCCGAACCGCGCCTGTCCTCCCATGTCCAAGGTCAGATGCACACCGAGGCCACCGGGCTCCGGCACCGGATAGATCAGATGCGAAAAGGGCGCGCGGCCGTTGAGGCGGAAATAATTGCCCTTGGCAAACAGGGTTGGACGCACATTCTGGGCGGCCGGTGCGGCGCTGGCTGAGGCAAAGACGGAACTGTGCAGGCCACCGCTGATAATCAGGTTGCGGCAGGTCAGTACCATCTCCACGTCGCCGGAAAAACAAACGCGAAAGCCGCCGCCGCCCTCGCCGCCGCCGCCGCCGAGCGCTTCCCAGGATTGAGCGGCGGTGTTGAACGCGATCTGGCAACCGTGCGCTTCAGCATCTCCCTGCAGGGACAGCATATAGGCATGGCTGTCGATGATACCGGTTGAAGGCGAGTGCAGGCTGGCCACTGCGCCCAGATCCGGTTCAAGCGCCAAGGTTTCGTCTTCGGTCAACAACCGTAGATCATCGACCCCATTTGCTGCGGCCTTTTCGCGGATCGATTGCAGCGTTGGAATCTGGTCTGGATGGCTGGCAACAATCAGTTTGCCGAGGCGCTTGTGTGGCACGCCATGGCTGGCGCAATGGGCGTAAAGCAGATGCTTTCCCTCAACGCATAATCGCGCCTTAAAACTGTCTTTTGGATAGTAAATGCCCGCATGGATGACTTCGCTGTTTCGCGCGCTGGTTTCACTTCCAATGATGTCGTTCTTTTCAACGACAAGTACATCCTGTCCTGCCATGGCCTGCTTGCGGGCGATTGCCAGGCCGACAACTCCGGCGCCAATGATCAGCGTTTCAATATCGTGCATCGATGTTTTCGCCAGCGGGACTTGATGCAGCATCTGTGGCAGAAGCACCCAAGAGAGGCAATGTCGATGGGCGACTTTCAGGATTCAAAGCAAAAAGGGCGCGCTGATCGCTCAGCCCGCCCTTTCTGTAGATATGCCCAACCCGTTTCTTCCTCAAATTGGCCCGAACGAAATGATTCGGAAAAACGGGGATTTTTTCCTGAAATCAGGAGCCTTTTGGCTTGCGACCGAGGCCGATTTCCTTGGCCAGCTTCGAACGACGCTCGGCATAGGCCGGCGCGACCATTGGATAGTCCGGTTTCAGGTTCCATCGGGAGCGATATTCGTCTGGTGTCAATCCGTGATGTGACATCAGGTGACGTTTCAGTGATTTAAACTGTTTTCCACACTCCAGGCAGACCAAATGATTGTCCTGAATGGACTTTTTGATCGAGACGGCCGGCTCCTTCTTTTCGGGCTCAGCGCTCACTGAAGTGGCGGAAAGTGAATTTACAGTTTGAAATGTAGTCGTTATCAGTTCAGGAAGTTGAGCTGCGGCTGTTGGATTATTACTGACATACGCTGAGACTATCTCAGTCGTTAATTCAGTTAAAAATGCGGTGTTGTCTGTTTCTGACATTAAAGTTTACCCCGTTGTGCCGCAGACGACCGCAGCATATCGATACCAAGTTAAAAAAACCAGTGACTTTTTGCTAATCCCAACAAAATAGTAGAAGTTTGTTTTTCATTTCTTAGATTTTGTTGGGCGAATGTATAAGTCACCTTAAGTCACATCTAAACATGCGTTCAACATGTCGTCTCCGTCGTGGCTAAGATTTTCATAATGACGCAGGGTAAACTGATTTACGTCTTAGGTATTCGGGGCCAAGTCTAGGCCAATTGCCGTGTCTAGAAGTCGACAAAGTCCACCATTGTCATAACTTAAATGCTGTGGTTATTGATCAGCATCGCGTTTTACGCAGCGTCATCATGAGGAAACATGCCGTGTCACAGGGAATGTCTCAGGCAAGACCGTCCAATGCACCCTTAAATGTGGCCTTGATTGGCCTTGGCATGGTGGCTGAAACGCATCTGCGGGCCATCGCAGACCTGAGCGAAACGGTCACTCTTCGCGGTGCCTATGCCCGCAGCGAAAAGAGCACCAGTCAATTTGCCCAATTGTCCGCTGATCTGCTGCCAGAGACCCCAATTATCTACGAATCAGTCGGCCAAATCGCGGCGGATGAAGCGATCGATTTTGCCGTTGTGCTGACGCCTCCCAACGCCAGAGCGGACATCATTGCTCCGCTCGCGGCGGCGGGCAAACATATCCTGATGGAGAAGCCCATCGAACGAGACAGCCAGGCTGCGTCAGAGATCGTCAAACTGTGCGAGTCGGCCAAGGTGCTCAATGGCGTGGTCTTTCAGCATCGGGTGCGCGCCGCGTCCGTGGAGTTGGCCCGGTTGATCGATTCCGGCGATCTGGGCCGGTTTTGCGTGGCCGAAGTCAATGTGCCCTGGTGGCGCGACCAGGCCTATTATGACGAGCCGGGACGCGGCACTTATGCCCGCGATGGTGGCGGCGTGTTGATTTCTCAGGCGATCCACACCCTTGACCTGCTGCTCAGCCTTGTCGGCGATGTTTCGCAGGTTCAGGCGATGGCACGCACAACGCGGCTGCATGATATGGAAGCCGAGGACTTTGTCACCGCCGGTCTGGACTTTGCCGACGGCGCAGTCGGATCGCTGACCGCCAGCACGGCGAGCTATCCCGGTGATGCCGAATCAATTCTCTTGCACTTTGACCGCGCCAGTGCGCTGTTGAAGTCGGGCGTTTTGAAAGTGGACTGGCGCGACGGGCGCTCACAAACTTTTGGCGCCAGCGCGACAACAGGCGGCGGCGCCGACCCGATGGCGTTCACCCATGACTGGCACAAAGATGTGATTGCTGATTTTTGCAGCGCCATCACCCAAGGCCACGCCCCTCTGGTGCCGGGCGCGGAGGCGCTGAAGGTGCACCGACTGATCGACGCCCTGATTGCCTCTTCCCGCACCCAGAAGGCCGTTCAGGTCACCAACTAGGAAAACTTATCATGTCTGACCGCCCCCTCCGATTTGCCGCTCTTGGATTGGACCACCGCCACATCTACGGCATGGCAGAAAACATGCAGGATGTTGGCGGTGAATTCGTTGGCTGGTGGACAAAGGGCGATCCCGGCACGCTGGACGGTTTCAACAAACGCTTTCCCGAGGTGATCGAACGGCGTTTTGACGATTACCGGGAGCTGCTGGAAGACGAGTCCATCGACCTGATCCTGATCGCCGCCATTCCCTGCGATCGTGCCGCCCTGGCCATCGAAGCCATGCAACATGGCAAGGACGTGATGGTCGACAAGCCGGGCTGCACGACCCAACAACAGTTGGATGCCATCAAGGCTTGTGTCGCGGAAACCGGTAGGATCTGGTCGATCAACTTTTCTGAACGCTTTGAAGTGGCCAGTGTCACCAAGGCCGCCGAGTTGGTTCAACAAGGTGCCATCGGCAAGGTGGTGCAAACGGCAGGACTTGGCCCGCACCGCCTGAACCGCGCGACGCGACCGGACTGGTTTTTCGACAAGCCGTCCTATGGCGGCATCATTTGTGACATCGCCTCCCATCAGATCGATCAGTTCCTGTATTTCACCGGCTCCGAAGACGCCGAGGTGACCATGGCGAGCGTTGGCAATTTCGCCAATCCGGGTGATCCGGGACTGCAGGATTTTGGACAATTGTCGCTGACCAGTGATCAGGGCCACGGCTATATTCGCGTCGACTGGTATACGCCGGATGCTCTGCCGACCTGGGGCGACGGTCGACTGACGATCTTGGGGACCGAAGGCTATATCGAGCTGCGCAAATATGTCGACGTGGCCCGTGAGGACACGACCGACCACCTGTACCTCGTCAATGGGACGCGCTGCGAGCATATCGATTGCCGCGACGCCGGATATCCCTACTTTGCCAATCTGGCCAATGACATCCGCAACCGTACCGAAACCGCCATGCCACAGGCACACTGTTTCAAGGTCATGGAACTGGCATTGAAAGCCCAGCAGATGGCGGAAGCGGCATCATGAGCACCCCCCGTAAAGTCGCCATTATCGGCGCCGGAATCGGCGAACAACATCTGGCCGCGTATCGCAATCTTCCCGAGCGCTTTGAAGTCGCCGTGCTCTGCGACCTCGACTTGCAGCGCGCTGAATCTATCGCTGGCGATGACCCATCGCTCAAGCTGACCGACGATTTCCAGTCGGTGTTAAATGACCCGGAAATCGAACTGATCGACATTTGCCTGCCACCACATCTGCATTTTGAAACGTCGATGGCAGGATTGGAACACGGCAAACATGTGGTGTGCGAGAAACCGCTGGTCAGTTCGCTGCGCGATGCCGATCGGCTGGCAACTCAGGCAAAGAAGTTCGATCGTATTCTCACGCCGGTGTTCCAATACCGCTATGGCATGGCGACGGCCCAATTGCGGGCGCTGATTGAAGCTGGGCTGGCCGGGCGCCCGCTTGTTGCCAGTATCGAGACCCACTGGAACCGGCAGAAAGACTATTATGCCATTGCCTGGCGCGGCACCTGGGCGGGAGAACAGGGCGGCGCGGTGTTGGGGCACGCCATCCACAATCACGACCTGCTGTGCGCCTTTTTTGGACCGGTCAAACGCCTGTCCGCGCTCGCCACCACGCGGGTCAACGACATCGAGGTCGAAGACTGCGCATCGATTTCGTTTGAAATGGAAAATGGCGCGCTGGCGTCCAGTTCGATAACACTGGGCGCGGCGCAGGACACGACGCGGTTGCGCTTTGTTTTTGAAGGCCTGACCGCGGAAAGTGGCAGCCTGCCCTATGCGCCAGCCGAAGACGTTTGGCGGTTTTCGGCGCGCGGCCAGGTCAGCCAGGATCAGGTCGATGAATGCCTTGCGGCAGTGCCGGAAGTCGGCAGCGGATTTACCGGATTTTTCAGTGCCTTGGCCGACCGTCTAGATGGTGACGGTGGCCGGGTTGGCGCGGCAGTGACCTTGGAGGACGGGCGCCGTTCGCTGGAGTTGGTTTCCGCCATCTACCACGCTGTGCGTACGTCCCGTATCGTGGAACTGCCGCTGGGAGCGGACAGCCCGCTCTATGAAGGCTGGACGCCCTGAGGCGTCCGCTCAACATTATTTTCTGATGGTCGCGCGCCGCGCGCCGCTCGCCGCTCGCCGCCCGTCGCTAGCGGGAGACGATTTTTCCGGCAGCGTCGATGAGACGGAAGGCAGCACGGCTCAGCGAATAATCCATGCCAGCGTCAGTTGGCTGATGGTTGGCAACCCGGTGGTCCGAAGCAATGGTCGGACGCAACAGATTGGTCATAGCAAATGGGTTCATATCGGGATCCTCCCTCTTCGTGTCTGATGTGTGGCGATCACATAGGGCCGGGCGGCTGATTCAACGAATGCAAAGATTGCGGGGGAGCCATGCAAAAACCGCGAGTCTTTGGCCCATTTCATGCGCTTTCCCCCAATCACAGCAGCAGTTAACGGGGCTTTCAGTTAAAATTGGATCGAAGCGATCAAAAAATGGGACTTTTTGCGCAAGGTTGGGTCAACCTTCACTTGTTAACCATTCAGGACCTGAGCCCACTGCGGCAGATTTCTATTTGGTTGAAAGGCCAGATTGGGGCGCTGAATGGAATTTCCAATTCCAGAAAATGAGGACGAACGTCTGGCCAGTTTAAGCCAGTTGAACCTCATTGATGGGCCTGCCAATCGAGAATTGGACGCAATCGTCAAGCTGGTGGCGACAAGCCTCGATTGCGCCTCGGCGGTGGTATCCTTGCTCGACAAGGATTTCCAATGGTTCAAGGCCAAGGTCAATCTGGATCCGGATCGCACCGAGCGCAAAGACGCCTTTTGCAACCACACGATCACCGAAAATGATGTTTTTGTCGTTGAAAACGCCCTTGAGGATCCACGTTTTCGCGACAATCCCCTGGTGACCGATCTGCCAGGGATACGTGCCTATGCTGGCTGCCCCATTTCGATTGATGGTGAGCATGCGCTGGGCGCGCTTTGCGTGTTCGATTACGAACCGCGCAGTTTTACGGCAGCCGAACTGGAGCGCCTGAAGAGCTACACATTGGTTGTCGAAGGCCTTCTGCGCAGCCACGAAAGTTCAAGGCGGGTCAGCCGGGCCATTGCGCTGGCAGAAGAAAAGGAAGCGGAATCCAAGCGCAATTTGATGCGCCTGCAAAAGATCACGTCCGCATCCGGCATGGGGGGCTGGGAGCTGTATTTTGCCGAGGAGAAACTGCTCTGGTCGTACCAGACAAAGATCATTCACGAGGTGCCACCAGACTACGAGCCGTCGCTCGACACCGCGATCAACTTCTACGCCCCTGAAGCCCGCGAGACCATTCAATCGGCCGTCGAGCGCGGCATTGAATTTGGTCAGGGCTGGGACCTCGAATTGCCACTAATCACTCATCGCGGCCGCAGCATTTGGGTCCGGGCAGTGGGGGAACCGATCAAGCAGGACGGGGAAGTCGTCGGCGTGATGGGGACGTTTCAGGACATCACCCAGGAGCGCAAGGACCGTGAACGGTTGCGAAAATCCGAATTGCTGGCACGGGAACGCTCCGAAGAACTGGACGTCACCCTGGCCAACATGAAACAGGGCGTCAGCGTTTTTGACAGCCAGGGCAAACTGCTGCTGTGGAATGACAAGTATATTCAGATCTTCGAAAAGCAACCGCAGGAGATTTTCAAGGGTGCCACTCTTCGAGACCTCGTGTTGGCGGAAAAGGCGCGCGGCGACTTCAAGGGTGACGTTGACGAAATGATCGCTGAACTGAACGCCGATCTGGAGACCGGCAAGACGGTGCGGCGTCAGTTTGAACTGAAAAGCGGACGGATCATTTCTTCGGTGCACGCGGCAATGCCAGGCGGCGGCTGGGTTGGTACCCATGACGACATCACCCTACAGGAAAAGACCTCACGCCAGATCGCCCATGCGGCCCATCATGATCCGCTGACCGGGCTGGCCAATCGAACCAAGTTCAACATCGAAGTGGCGGCCGCTGTTCTGCGATCCAAGCATCACGGTCAAAGAGCCGCCGTCATGCTCATCGATCTCGATGGTTTCAAAATGGTCAATGACGGGTTTGGCCACAATACCGGTGATGAATTGCTTAAGGGCGTCAGCGAAAGACTGTTGGCGAGCGTTCGGCCCAATGATCTGGTGGCCCGTCTTGGCGGCGATGAGTTCGCCGTCGTTCTGGAATGCGCTCCCGACGTGACGACGCCCATCCACGATATCGCCGAACGGGTCCTGTCGGCGCTTGAACTGCCGTTCCTGATTGGCCGTAAGGAAATCATGATCAGCGCCAGCATCGGTGTCTCGTTTATCGAAGACGACGAAAACCCGGTCGAGACGGCAATGGGCAACGCCGATTGCGCGCTCTACAAGATCAAGCAGGAGGGCAAGCGCGGCTACCGGGTGTTTGATCTGCAGATCAATATGGAAGTGACCCAAAAGCGGGTGCGCGAACTGGATCTGCGGGAAGTCACCAAGCTCAAAGCCTTTGAACTTCATTACCAGCCCATCCACGCCATGGGCGACAGCGAAATCTCCGGATTTGAAGCGCTGATCCGCTGGAACAGTCAGGACCACGAAGTTCAATATCCCGATCAGTTCATTCCGATGGCGGAAGATCTCGGCCTGATCCAGGAGATCGGCGATTGGGTGATCCGGTCCAGCATCGCCCAGGCGAAGGACTGGCCCGATCATTTGCGCCTGGCCCTGAACGTGTCACCACGACAGCTGGGGCGCGGACAATTGTTCCAGGTGGTGCGCGACACCTTGAAGCTGCACAACTTTGACAGCAACAGGCTGGAACTTGAGATCACCGAACATGCAATGATCCAGGACGACGAGGCGACGATCACGGAACTGCGCGATCTGAAGGAACTGGGTGTGCGTATCGCGCTCGACGATTTCGGCACCGGCTATTCATCGCTCAGCTACCTGCATCGCTTCCCATTCGACAAGCTGAAGATCGACCGATCCTTCATCAACGGATTTGAGACCAATGACCGCCGTGCCAACATCATTCGCGCCATCGTTGCCATGGCCGTCAGCCTCGGTATCGAGGTCACCGCGGAGGGTGTCGAGACCGAGGATCAACTGCTGCTTCTCAAGCTGATGGGCTGCACATTTGCGCAGGGCTATTTCTTCGCAAAACCCATGCCGGCGGACGCCATTCCCATTCTATGCGACGATGGGAAAAACGAATCACTTGCAAGGATCAGCGCTTAACTGCAATTTTATGCGCTGAATCAAGTCTCTGAGAGCTTAAAATCAACAGGATTAATGTCGCGATTTGGCGAAATTCGGCCAAATATGGCGAAAATAAGCACGAATTTGCCAATTTAGCCGCCCGGACTCTTGTCAATTTACGCTTGGTTAACCACACTCAACTCACATTTCAGGTTTGGAGTTCGCGTAATCCTGGAGTGTGAAGTTGACGGCTCAAAGAGTACTGAGGGGACCGGTAGTTTCGGAGCCAGAGTCAGCGCATCAGGGGGCGGACACCATCTTCCTTTTGATGATCGAAACGAAACATTTTGATTGGTCCGGGGGGACAATCTGATGCACACAAAGACGAACGAAATTCACGAAGAAAAGATCGTTGAGGCTGTTCGATATGCGATATCGACACGCTTCTGCCTGGACGAACTGTCGCGCCTTCTGGTGATGGAGGGTGGTGTCGACCTCGACACGTTGGCCCGCATCATTCGGGAAAACCGTGGCGAGGATGCGATGTCCGAGAATGCGCCGGTTGAACCGGAATTCATTTCCGATGCCGCCAACGACACCGGTCCGCTTCGTAATTGGTTTGGACTTAAAACGGCGGTCTAACGAAACCGCACCACTGCTTGGACCCAAGCGGCTCTAGCCCGGTTTCCTGTTCTGGGAACCTGAAACCGTGCGATGGGCCGATGCATGCAGATGCTTGTCATCGCCCGTCAGTTGGGCAACCAATGCGTCCACCGCATCCACCACTTCGCCCGCCGCCACATATTCGCGTGAATTGATCCTGGCCGACATGCAGACAGACAGGGCTCCCGTTCGGCCTGCCCGCAGGTTGCTCAAAGTCGTGTGAATGTCGATCGTGCTGCGGCGCGGTTTGGTCATGGGATGATTCCTACTATATCTAGGAACTTATTCCTATGATGGTTACGGGTCAACGCCAATTTCAGCCGTCCTGAAAATTGTTTGATGCCGTCGTTCAGTGATGATCATAGAACGGGGCTGTGCCTTTAGCGGGTATAAATCAGTTGAACGACAGGTCGACTGACATGAAAAAGATCGTTTTGCGCAAACAGGCCAAAGATTGGCAAAAAAAGCTGTCTCGACCACTCATAATTATGCAGGGTTGAGCTCAAATCACCAAAAACGGCCACCCAACTTATCCTCGCGGTCCACACCTGCCTCATAGTTGCGAACAGTCAATTCGCAGCCCACACGAGGCGGAACCATGTCCGAGAGCACATCCAATCTGGCCCTGCCCTACATTTTGTCGGCACAGGCGCAAAAGCACGTCACCCACAACGAAGCATTGCGCCATCTTGATGCACTGGTTCACCTGAGCGTCGTTTCAAAAACTCAGGCAACACCGCCCACCGATCCGCCGGATGGGGATCGCTACATCGTCGCCAGCGGCGCATCCGATGTCTGGGCGGGTAAGGAAGATGCCATTGCCGCTTTTCAGGACGGAGCATGGGCTTTCCACCAACCCAAGCCGGGCTGGTTGGCCTGGATACAAGATCAGGCAGGGCAGGAAGTCTTTGATGGGGCCGCCTGGATTGATCCGGGCAAAATCGTGCCGAGCGCTGCCCACACGATCAATCGAACAATTGACGAGCACCTCAGCTTGGCTGGTGAAATAACGGTTGCGGCAACCGAAATACCGGATCGCGCCATAGTGCTGGGGGTATCGGTGAGGGTGCTTGAGACCATTGAGGGCGCAACCTCGTTTGATGTCGGCATTGAGGGAGACATCGCCAAATTTGGCGGCAGTCTGGGCACGGCCGCTGGCAACACCAATATAGGCGTGATCGGCCCGCACGCCGTCTACGAGCCGACACCCATACAGCTCACCGCCAATGGAGGCCCCTTCGCCAGCGGCACAATCGCGCTTGCCCTGCACTTCATCCAGTGCGGGCCGCCGGCGCTTTGATCGGGATCACCGCATGACCGACACTATCTGCATTCAGCGCGGACAATGGCTGCCCCTGCGCTTCACCTTTTGGGCCGATCCGGAGAAAACCACCGGCGTGGATCTGCGTGACTCGACCGTCACCGTCAGCGAATCCAGTCTGGAGGCCCTGAGCCAACTAACACCGACGCCCACCGAACCAGAGAACGGCATCGTCGAACTGACCATCGGGGAAGAGCACAGCCTTCAGCTCGACATAGGTCGGGTCAATTGGTTCAAGCTGGAAGTCCAGTTTGCCGACACCAACATCCTCACGCCGAAAATCTGGATCAAGGCCGATGGCTGAGTGCACCGCAGTAACGCTCGAAGTGATCAACCCGCAGGGCACCACGCTCACCGTCGAGGTGCTGGAGCCAAAGGCCGCGCAACTGGAGGTCGACCTGCAGGCGGGCCCGGCCATTGTCGACGTCTTTGTAGCTTCCCTTAACGAAGGCAGTGGCGGCACGGACACGGAGACCGTTCAAACCATCGCGGCGGGGTCGACGCTTGGCCTGCAACAGGAGCTGTTGGCGCTGCAAGGACAACCGGCTCTGACGATCCTGGCGGTCGGGGCGACCAATACCGGGCGTGTTCAAGGCGTCTCTCTCGGCGCCGGCAATGTCATCGAGGTCTATGCCTCGGGCACCGCCTTCACAGCGGGCAGCGTTCTGTACAGGGAATTCATGGAGCTGGGTGAACCGATTTGCTTAACCGGTCTGTCAGACGGGGCGATCATCACGTCGACGCAGGGCTTTTACGGGATCAGCGAACAGGCCGACGAGTCTCAGAACGAATACGGCCCTATGCCCCTGTTCTCCTACGGCCTGTCCTTCGACTTTTCCTTCCTCTACGGCTTTCGCGACTTTGATCAGGACGATGGCTTGATCCATGTGATCAACGGGCCGTTGGACAATCGCATCACTCTCACCCTGGGCGACGGCACGGTGGTGCTCGAGCAACAGGAGATTCCGCTCGCCCCCTGGGAGAAAACCGTACTGAGCGGCAATGGTGCTCAGGAATACATCCTGCGCGGCACAAACCGCATGATGGCCGGGGTGCAGGCCGGGATGATTGACGGCAGTTTCAAGGACAATCGCCTGATCATGCCGCTGACCCATGACGGCATCACCTGGCCGCGCAAAGGTTTCCTGTCAGCGCCGTTCGATGACACGCTGGTCGACTATTATGTGCGCGACGGGATCAGCGGGTCACTCAATGACGGCGCCGGTGTATCACCTGGATCACCAGTCGACATCGCGTTGGCGCCACCGATTGGCACCGGCGCCAACGACATTCGCTATCGGCCCAATGGCGCCACGCGGTTTCGCGCCAAGGGGTTGATTTCCGCCTTTTCCGGCGCCGACGGGTTCGGCTCCGAGGCGACCCCGTTGATGCCCGTCACCGCCATGGCGCAGGTGACCGCGCAGCCCTTCATCATAAGCGATGCCAATAATGGCGGCTATTCCGGAATCGCCCTGGCGTCCTGCTGCGAATGCGAAGCCAAGGTCTATGAGTATGACGCGCAGGGCGAAGGACTGGTTCTCAAATATGACGTCGCCCTCACCCGCCAATCAGTGAGCCTCGACTCCCCGGAAAAACAGTACCATCCGGCCGCTGCCGCCATTTCCAACGAAACGGCCCATGGCGCCATCGAACTGCAAGGCGCGTTAAAGCCCGGCGTCATTGTTTCCACCGCCCCCATTATGGTGATCGCCCAAAACGGCGATCCGGATCTGCAACCAGAAATCCGCAGTCAAAACGGCACGACGACGGCGTCCATTAAAACCAGCGGTGACGAAACGCTGATGCTGGGATGGATACCCGATCAGCTGAGAGCGCAGGTCACAACCGATGCAAACGGGTTTCTGCGGCGGCGCCAATTGGATGGTGCCGGGCTGGAAAGCTGGCCGCTGGCATAAAAAAACAGGAACTGACGCGCAATTGTCAGTTCCCGCTGATTGTCTTGGAGGGTATCAGGTTTAGTGGAAGTGACCGTAGAGTTTCTTTTGGGTCTCGACTTCCTGAAATCTTGGGCCGTCCTTCTGATCGGCGGCGACGGCAATGGCGAGGCAGCACAAAGTTGCCGCGGTGGTGATGAAGATCAAGGTCATTTTCTGCTCCCTGGCTTGTGGTGTTGAGAATTTCTCTCTTCGCTATGTTGCTAAGATGGGGCTTTTTGCGCCAATTCACAGTGCGCTTTCGCACACAGAGAAATTTTTGTTTATTTTCAACATATTGGTACTGTATTTTTTGCCCACAACAGTGCAAAACTACCAGCTGCGCCGTCATTGATCGCTCACAAACCCCCTTTATTGTAGATGGGTTCCTTAGTAGGTCGACGCCTAAACCCGGCGATTCGCCAGCCAACCCAGACGGATTCCATGACCCATCCCAACAGCGATATTGATCGGCGGCTCAACTTTGCCAAAACCCTCGCCCATGAAGCAGGCCAGTTGGCACTGAGCTATTTTCGCTCGATCGGCGATCTGGAAGTCAAATCCAAGGGGGTTCAGGACATGGTGTCCGATGCCGATCTGAACGTTGAAACCTTCATCCGTGACAAAATCGCCGATGCGTTTGCCGAAGATGGCATTGTCGGTGAGGAACACGGTGTTGTGGAAAGCCAGTCAGGCTTCACCTGGGTGATTGATCCGATCGATGGCACGTTCAATTTCGTCAACGGCATTCCTGCCTGGTGCGTGATCCTGGCCTGTGTTCAGGATGACAAAACCAAGATCGGGGTCATCTGCGAACCCAATCATGGGGAACTCTATTGGGCGGCCGAAGGGATGGGCGCGCATCTCAATGAAACACCGATCAAGGTCGCTCAGGCCAAAGGTCTGGATGAGGGCAATACCGGCCTTGGCATGAATTCAAGAACACCGGGACATTCTGTGACCCGATTTGTCGAATTGCTGGCGGATCGGGGCGGCTTGTTCTATCGGAACGCGTCGGGTGGCCTGATGCTGGCCTATGTCGCCGCCGGGCGGTTGATCGGTTATGCCGAGCACCACATGAACGCTTGGGACTGCCTGGCAGGTCAGATGTTGATCGCTGAAGCTGGCGGCAAGATCGAGCAGCAAAGCGCCAACGCCATGCTGCGCGATGGCGGTCGCGTCATTGCTGCCGGAGAAGCCATATTCGACGAATTGGTGGCCATGGCCGACGCGAGCTTTACCGCCTAACGGCGCCGCTCGCCGCTCGTCGCTCGTCGCTCGTCGCTAGCCTGTGGCCTTATCGGTACCGGCGTAAAGGATCGGCTGTTTGGCAATGACGTCGTCGCGGCATAGCTTGAAGTCGGCCTCGTTGAGACGGCCGCGGGGCGAACCGGCGACCTTGAAATTCTGCCAGCGATCTTCACCGGCGACATGGGCCACCAGGGACTTGGTGTCGTCGAGCTGTTTCATCGATGCCTTGATATAACGAATGGCGCTGCCGATGCGACGGTCGCTGGTCGAATTGGGACCGGAAGCGTGGAACAGGTGTCCATGATGCAGGCTGGCCTGACCCGGCTTCAATTCCACCGCGACCGCATCGTCTTCGTCGACGTCGACAGTGATTTCCTGTCCGCGGGTGAGCAGGTTGTCATCGCTGAACGTGTCCACGTGCTCGACAATGCTCTGCTTGTGACTGCCGGCGACAAACTTCATCGCCCCACTGGCAACGCTGACATCGGACAGGGCGACCCAACAGGTGGTTTCCTCGGCGTCGTCCAGGCCCCAATAGGTCAGGTCCTGATGCCAGGAGACTATTTTTGTCGAATTCGCTTCCTTGATGAAAAGCGCGGCGCTCCAGACCATCAGGTCCGGGCCGAGCACCCGGGACGCCGCATCGATCAATGTCGGGTGACGGATCAGCGCGTCGAAGGAAGGCAGCAGCCGATCCGGATAGCCTTTCAGCAAGGCAAGACGTTCTGGATCGTCGGCCAGCTCTGCTTCCGCCGCTTCGAGATCGTCTCTGATCTGCTGGGCTTCCTGCGGTGTGAGGACGTCCAGTGGAAACACGAAACCGTCTTCTTCATAGCGTTGTTCGAGACTTCTTGCTTCGCTCATTTCATCCTCCCGAGTTCTGCAATAAAAGTTCAACTTCTTCGGCCGTTGGCATTGACGCCGCCGCCCCGGCACGGGTCACGGACAGGCCCGCTGTGGCACACCCCAAGCGTACCGCTTCTTCAATGCCGAGGCCGCGCGATAGGCCAACGGCCAATCCACCATTGAATGCGTCGCCCGCCCCGGTCGTTTCGACCACCGGGCCGGCCGTGATCGCCGGCACGTGAATCGTCTGTTCCGGCGAAACCAGCAGCGCGCCTTGTTCACCCAAAGTGATGATCGCGGTACCGACGCCGTGGTCGAGCAATTGGCCGGCAGCCTGTTTGGCGGTGTCAACGGAAGACACTGGGATACCCGTCAGCTCACCCGCCTCGGTTTCGTTGGGGGTGATGAAGTCGCACAGCTTCAGAACGTCCTGATCCAGCGCCATGGCGGGGGCCGGATTGAGAATGGTCTGCACCTCGGCCTGCTTGGCCACTTCCAGCCCACGTTTGGCGGCCGGGAGCGGCTGTTCCAGCTGGGTCATGAACACGGCTGAGGATCTGATCAGGTCGGCATTGGCATCTATATCGCCGGGCGCAATGTCAGAGGCGGCGCCGGGGCAGATGATGATCGCATTGTCACCGCTGGCCTCTTCGACAAAAATATACGCGGCGCCCGTGTAGGTTGAGGCGTCGCGGACGGCGGCGCTCTTGACGCCGGCCTTGCGCCAGGTGGCCTCGGCCATGTCGGCAAAAGCATCGTCGCCTAGACGGGTCAGCATGGTGACATCCCCACCAAGGCGGGCGATGGCAACCGACTGATTGGAGCCTTTGCCACCGGGTCCAAGGGCAAAGGAGTTGCCCAAAATGGTCTCGCCCATGCGGGGAGACCGGTCAGCTCGATAGGTAGTGTCGGCGACAAATACCCCCAATACGGTGATGTGCCCCTGTTGCGTCATGCGGCTGCTCACTTGGCCATTTTGTCTGATCACAGACCTTCAGATCGCAAAGCCTAAAGGTGGATTTTCGTCCTGTCCATTTGCAAATGACGTCGATGCCTAGCGCTGGCCGAGACGCACTGGCAGCGACGTATAGCCGCGAAAGCGGGCCAGCGGCATGCGCACCGCCACGCCGGCCGGCTCCATGTTCGGAAAGCGCTGAAGCAGGCGGCCAAAGGCGATTTTACCTTCATAGCGCGCCAGGGTCGCGCCGAGGCAAACATGAATGCCGGTGATGAAGGCGATGTGCCGGTTTGGCTTGCGGGTGAAGTCAACTTTGTCGGCGTTGCCGAAGATGCGCTCATCGCGGTTGGCGCTAGCGATCGACGTATGAATATAGGTTCCCTTGGGAACCAGCCCACCGCTGAATTCCACATCACGGGACGCCACGCGATTGCCGATTTGCAGCGGGCTTTCATAACGCAAAATCTCTTCGACGGCGCTGCTGACCAGGTCTGGCTGTTCGATCAGCAGTCTGTATTGGTCGGGATGGTCGAGAAACATGCCGACCCCATTGGCCATCAGGCTGGTAGTGGTTTCATGGCCAGCGTTGAGCAGAAAGATGCAGTTTTGGATCAACTCTTTCTGGCTCAGCCTGCGCCCCTCGAATTCGCCGAATATCAGGGCCTCCAGCACCTCTCCCTGCCCGGCGCCTTCCGGGTTTTTGCGGCGATGATCAATCAACTCACCAAGCATGGCGCCGAACTCGTCGACGGCGTGATTGCCCTTCTGCATGCCCGCCTGCGAAACCACCGGGTCCAGCGCCCCCAAAATGGCCAGCGAATAACCGCGCAGTTTGGACCGATGCTCTTTCGGCACGCCGAGCATGAAGGAAATCACCTCGGTTGGCAGCCGCATGGCAAAGGCGGAGACGAATTCGACTTCATCGTGGTCCAACAGATCATCCAGCAGATCATCGACGATCTGACCGATCAGCGGTTCCATTTCGGCCAGTTTGCGTGGCGTAAACGCGCTGGCCAGCAATTTGCGCACTGTTGTGTGGTAAGGCGGATCATTGAACACCAGGCTGGTCGTGTGATGGGTATAGAGCGATCCATCGCCGAACTTCTCGGCAAAGGGTTCGGTCTTGTCGGAGATCATGGTCCGGTCTTGATAGACCTGCTGCACGTCTTCATAGCGGGTCAGATAGACCGACCCGTCCGGGTTCCAATGAACCGGGTCGTGCTCGCGCAACCGTTTGAGCGTCGGATGCGGGTTCTGGATAAAGGCGGGGTCATCGGCGTTGAGATCAAAGTCCAAGGCGGCCTGTCGTTCGCTCATCTCAACCTGATCCTCCCCATTTGGCACAACCGCCAATAATATGCGCACATATGATAAGCATGCTTGTCGCTTGGGGAACCGAGCGATACGCTGCCCCCCTATTCGAACTGCATCAGGCTAAGCTCGATGGTGGATATCAGCAAGATGCCCGGTCATTTGATCCGGCGTTTGAACCAGATTTCGGTCTCCGTTTTTGCCGATCATATGACGCGCGCCGGCCACGATTTCACGTCGGTGCAATTTGCTGCCCTGTCCACCATATCGGCCAATCCCGGCCTGGATCAGGCGACGCTTGCCGGCTTGATCGCCTATGACCGGGCCACCATGGGCGGCGTGGTCGACCGGCTGGAAGCCAAGCAGTTGCTGAGGCGTCAGGTCAGCGCAACCGATCGCCGCGCACGACAGCTCTTCCTGACCGAAAAAGGCGAGCAAACACTCGCAGCCCTGGTGCCGTTGGTGTCTGACCTTCAGCACGACATCCTGCAGGGATTGGATGATCTTGAAAAACAGCAGCTGTTGGCGCTGCTGGAAAAAGCGACAGATGCCGGCAACCGGCTCAGCCGGGCGCCGCTGCAGGACAAAACGCCATCGTGAGCAGAACGATCAACCATTCACCGCCGAGGGGAGCACGCCCAAATGACCAAAGCCGCACAAATCGCTGAAAAACTGAAAGCCGATTGGCTGGATCGAAAGCCCTACGAAACCCTTGGTGGCTCTTTGGCACCTGATGACCTCGCACAGGCCTATGAGGCACAGGCGGCGTTTCAGGCGGCGATGCTGGAGCGACGCGGCGCCATTGTCGGCCGGAAGATCGCCCTATCCAACAAGGCGCTGCAGGAAATGTGTGGCATTGACCAGCCGGTGGCCGGTGGCATTTTCGAGCATGAACTGCATCAGGCGCCGACCCGCATTGCGACCGGTGATTTCATCCGTCTGGGTTTGGAATTTGAACTGGCGCTGGAATTGGCGAAGGACGTGCCGCCGCAACAGAAGGAACATACAGCCAGTTCCGTTCGCGAGCTCGTTGCCAATGTGCGTCCGGCATTCGAACTGATCGAGGACCGGGACGCCGACTACCGCTATCTGGATGTGATGACACTGGTCAGCGACAATGCCTGGTGTGGCGGCGTGGTGCTTGGGTCCCCGATTGAAAACTGGCGCGAGCTGGATCTCGACGCGATCGAATCTACCGTTGTGCAGGCCGGTGTCGAAGATAAGGTGACCAATACCGGCACGGCTTCGCCGCTGACATTCCTCGCCTGGGTATTGAACCATTTCAGCGGGCGCGGCCTTTCTCTCAAGGCTGGTGAGCATATCATCACGGGCTCCGCGGCACGCACCCGGTTTCCGAAAAGCGGTGACAAGTTCGCCTATCATGTTGCCGGCGCCGTGGTGGAAATCGACGTCGACTGAACGGCAATCATCATCTGGTCAAATCCTTTGGCCATGGATAGATTCGACCAGAGATTCGAAATGGAGCCCCTGCCGTGTTCGACGCCCTCAAACGCCTTTGCCGATCCGATTCCCGATTGAAACAGTTTTTGGTGGTCGGGCTTCTGGCGCCGGTCCTGTCCAGCGGGCCGTTGCTGAACAGCGCACTAGCCCAGAACAAGGCGAAGGTAGAGCGGCAGTTTCAATCCTGGCTGGCCAAAGAAATCTGGCCTCGGGCGCGGGCTGAGGGCGTCTCCAGACGCACATTCAACCGCGCCTTTTCTGGCGTCACGCTGAACTGGAAACTTCCCGGACTGGTGCCGCCGGGCTCGCCGCCACCCAAGAAGCGCAAACAACGTCAGTCGGAGTTCGGATCCCCGGGCAAATATTTCAATTCCGGCACCGTCAATCCAGCCACCCGCATTGGCCAGCAAATGGCCGGTCAATTGTCACAGACCCTGACCAATATCGAGCGTCAAACCGGCGTGCCCGGCCGCATCGCCCTGGCCGTGTGGGGACGTGAAAGCGCCTATGGTCGAGCAAAGATCCCGCACAATGTGTTCCAGGTGCTGGGCACCAAGGGTTTTATGAGCACACGGGCGAAATATTTTTCGCGTGAACTGGTCGCTGCCCTGAAGATCGCCCAATTGGGCCATGCCCCGTCCAGCGCCATGAAAAGCAGTTGGGCCGGGGCCCTTGGCCAACCGCAATTCATGCCGACCAGCTTCCTCAACTATGCCGCCGATGGTGATGGCGATGGGCGGGCCGACATCTGGCGCTCGCAGGCCGATACGCTGGCCTCGATTGCCAATTATCTGGCCTTGCATGGCTGGGTTCCCGGGCGCGATTGGGGGTTTGAAGTCAACCTGCCGACTAGTGTGTCCTGCAGCCTGGAAGGGCCGGACCAGGGCCGCAGCATTGCCGACTGGGCGGCGATGGGCATCACCCGGGTGTCCGGGCGCCCGTTCCCAGCTCATGAGCGGCGAGGCGTTGGCTATTTGATGATGCCGGCGGGGCGCGATGGCCCGGCCTTTATCGTCACGCCGAATTTTTATGTGCTGAAGAAATACAATACCAGCGATCTCTATGCCCTGTTTGTCGGTCATATTGGCGATCGCATTCAATACAACGTCAAGGATTTTGCCGGTCGGTGGGGCGAAGTCGGTGGCTTGTACCGCTCCGACATTGCCGCCATGCAGCGCACGTTGATCAAACAGGGCCATGACGTGGGCGGTGCCGATGGTCTGCCAGGCTACAAAACCCGCCGCTCCATCGGCCGTTGGCAGGAAGCCAATGGGCGTCGCGCGACCTGTTTTCCCAAGGCGAGCATGAAGGCGGCGCTGATCCGCTGAAGGTCAAAAAGGGCGCTCAACCTTCCAAGTTTGCAAGCAGCAATTTGCAAAATGCAATTCGTTTGCAAAATGCAAAACCGAACTTCCCTTAGTACTCTGATTTAATTCAGTTATTTTTTGGCCCACTTCTTGCGCATTCACAGGTGTGAAGATCACCGGGGGCACGTTTTTACGGTGATCGACACAGCCCTGCTCAATTCCCAACGCATCCCCAGCCAATTGAGCAGGGCACCCAACCACAAGAAGGTACAGCGCAACAGGCCGAACAAAATGGAAGATGTCGACGAACGAATAAGCAACTATGAAAGGTCCGTGAGACGGCTGCAACGTTTGATGGAGACGGGAAGTCCAGCAGAAAACAGGCTTCACGAGGTCGAAACGATCGTCTCAAGCGCCTTTGATGCCTTGCTCAATCACGATCTGGAATCGTCCGAGGATCTGCTGGGGCGGGTTGACTACCTGCTGAAGCTGATCCGGGCGACACACCCGGATGACTCGATCTTGCAACGCATGGTCGACACGCTTTGGAAGGACATCGTTCTGCTTCAGGCGCGTCAACACCACTAGAGCCGACGTCCGGGCTTATTGAATAACGGCTGTTCCTGAATAGCCATCGTCGCGGCGCCAGCGCAGTTTTTTGGCACCAGCTTTTTCCAGCGAAAAACAGAAGGTCTGTCCGCGATACCATGTCGGGAACTTCTGGCAGAGGCGGTCCGACTTGACCCACCATTTACCGGTTTCCTTTGGCGCAAAGAAACGTGCCAGTCCCAGCGCGGTGCCATCGCCGGTGACCCGGCGGCTGGAGGCATAGCGCAAAGGAAAGGCGCCCCAACTGGTCTGCAACAGAACCTTTTTCCCGCTGATCAGCCGGTTGATTTCGTTGCCCGACAACTTTTTGGCCGCAACCGGACCCTGACAGACCGCAACGATGAGTGCTGCTCCGCACAAAGCCTTGAGTTTCATTCCGGTCTCCTAAATTCGGTCCAAACCAGGTTTGGGTTCATTGAGTTGAGCCACTTAGACCGACAAGTGTGGCTTGCACAGGTCAAAGGGCTGCGACCAAACGGCACACAGCCATTAGCGTTACTTGAAGAGTCTACGCAAAGCGCCCCGAATTGGTTTCAATTGGAGCGGAAATTTTCCAGTTTCCAGGTCAGATTGGCTTTCACGGTCGACCATTCCGACGCGATGATCGAATAGGCCGCTGTATCCCGGACCGAGCCATTGGCCATGATCATGTGGGAGCGCAGAACCCCGTCGAATTTGGCACCCAGGCGCTCGATGGCGCGACGGCTTTGAACATTGGCAAAATGGGTTCTGAATTCGACGCAGATGCAGTCCAGATCTTCAAAAGCATGTTGCAGCAGCAACAGTTTGCATTCGGTGTTAAGCGGCGTTCTTTGAACCGATTTGCGGTACCATGTCGAGCCGATCTCCAGCCGTTTGTGGGCCTGTTCAATATTCATATAGGTGGTCATGCCTACCGCCTTGCCGGAAGCGTTGTCGATGATCGCGAACGGCAGCATGTTGGACAGCGACAGGCGTCTGTCGATTTCGGCCGCCATGCCAGCGCCATCCGGGATCATTGTATACCAAAGCTTGTGCAGCTCGCCGTCGGCGGTGGCCTCGACCAGATCGTCATGATGCGCGTGCGACAGCGGCACGACCGAAACATAATCGCCCTTCAATGAAATTGGCGTCGGCCAATCTGCCATGCTCACCCCCGGGTTGTGAAATCTCAACTGCGCGATACTGGCACAGCTGAAAAGAACACAAAACACAAATTGTCAGGTGAGCTTCTGAATGGACGCTGCCTCAGCGATTGGGTGGCTTCCAACCGGGCCGTCGCAGCAAATAGCCGAACGCCTCAGTGATGCTCCTCGATCCGAATAGGTCCCTGAACAGTTGCGGCCATTCGGAAAACCAGACCTTGATCGGATTCTGACTGTCGAAGTCCCGCTTCAGGCCGTAGCGCGGGGTTTCTTCTTCCATCTGAAACGTGTTCCAAATCCGGTCCCAGATGATGAAAATACCGCCGTAGTTCTTGTCGAGATACTTGTCATCGCAGCCATGGTGGACGCGGTGGTGGGATGGGGTGTTCATGAACCATTCCAGCGGTCCCAGCTTGCCGATCAGCTCGGTATGCAACCAGGTCTGGTAAGCCAGCACGGATATCACACCAAAGATGATCGCCTGTGGGGGGAAGCCCAGGAATGCCATGGGCAGATGGGCGACAAGAGACCAAACACCTTCCAGTGGCCCAAATCGAACGGCGGTGACAATGTTCATGTCCCTTGAAGAATGGTGGACAGCATGCTGTGTCCAGAGCAGACGAATCTGGTGGGCGATGCGATGCTCCCAATAGTAGGTGAGATCGGCCAACACGACCACAAGAAGAACGCTCCACCAGGTCAGTGGAATGGACCAGGGAAGCTGCTGCGCAATAATCCAATAAAGAGAGTAGGCACCCGTCAAAATAAAGGTTTCCACGACGATGTAGGGAATCTGAGTTGAGGCACTGGCCAGCATTTCCAGGAAGGTCTTGGCTTTCAGATTTCCTTTGAAGATCATTTCTGCAATCTCGATCAGCAGGATCGCAGCGCCAATCAAAAAGAAGGCTTCATCGACCTGCACTGTCCAATCGGCCAGGTTCATTTACTCATTCCTTTCAAACCATTGCTGAATGTGCGCCAGGCCAAGTCGGCGGCCTGGTTTGATGTGGCGTCGCCCGCGCGGACCATCGACCATGCTGCATAGATGAGGCTTTCATAAGTTTCGGCGATCCACTGGGTCGGAAGTGCCGGATCAAAGAGGCCTTCCTGTTTGGCAAGCTCGATGTCCCGACATAGCTCAGAGCGACTTTTGCGGTAGGCCTTGGCCACCTCGTCGTCGACCTGCAAACCTTCATTGGCAAGAAACCACTGGCGGTTGGCGAGAGGCACAATGGCCTCCAGAGATAAGCGAAAACCCTCTTCATAGCTCTGAGCATCAGCCGTTGCTTGCGCAACCGCATGATCAAGCTCTGCCATGGCGATTTTGGCAAGGGCTCGCATCAGTTCCAGGCGGCCTGGAAAGTGGCGATGCAATGTTGCGCGCCCAACGCCGGCTCGGGCGGCCACATCGCCAAGCGCAGCGCCGGGGTTTTCGGCGAAAACAAGAAATGCCGCCTCGATGATGGCATCACGGGTGGAGGGTCTGATCTGATTCATGAGACATATATGTCTCATTTGATACACTAATTCAAGAGGCATCAGATTATTTCTTGACCGGTTAATGAAAGGCGCTGACCCAAGGCTTGTGAAGCCTCGCGAATTGGCGAAAGATCGCCCACAAATGTCGGATAGTCAGAACCTGCCGAAGACCGAGGCGGTCTGGCAAAAGTCCAGACAGGCAAGACAAATCGGCGGGGAGGTCGCGTTGGCAAAGTCAAATGTGGAGAAGGTCGAAGCGCTGCTGAAGAGCATCGAGACGGGTGAAACCGACGCCGTCGCTATCGTCGATGAGGCCAACTATATTCAGCACAACCCGCAAACCCATGAGGGCAGCGAAGGGCTGGCAACGTTGTTCAAGCGGCTGTCCAAGACCGAGCCCAAGGTCAACATGGTCCGCGGCTTTGAAGACGATGACTACGTCTTCGCCCACATGGAATATGACTTTTCCAGCCGCAAAATCTGCTTTGAAGTGTTCCGGTTTGAAGGCGGGCGGGCCGTCGAGCACTGGGACAATATTCAAGCCCGGACCGGGCCCAACGATTCTGGCCATTCCATGGTCGACGGAGCAACGCAGGCTACCGATCTGGACGCAACTGAAGCAAACCGCGAGCGGGCGCGGCAGTTCGTGGAAACGGTGCTGATCGGCAAAGCCTATGAGCAACTCGGAGCGTTCATCAACGCGCAAGACTATACGGAACACAATCCGCGTCTGGGCGACGATATCGCTCTTCTGGCCGCAGAACTGCAGCGTCAATCTTCAGAAGGGCCGGTGATCGACTATCAGCGGCTACACCGGGTCCTTGCCCAGGGCAGCTTTGTCCTGTGTGTCAGCGAAGGACGTTTGGACGGTGCCCACACCGCCTTTTACGACCTGTTTCGATTGGCCGATGGCATGATTGTCGAGCATTGGGACACGACGGAAACGGTCGCACCAAAAGCTGATTGGAAGAACAATAACGGAAAGTTCTGAGATCTGTGGTGAAAGGTCGAACGGATCAGCTCCAGTGTTTGCGCAGGCGCCGCAGCGACAAGCCAACCACGCCGATAACGATCGGCACTGAAATCATCAGCGACAGGTTCAACGACAGCGGCAACCAGCCCTGGGCTGACATCGCCTTGAACACGTAGCTCAGCAAGCCAACGGAATAGTAGCTGATCGCGACAATCGACAGTCCTTCCACCGTCTGCGAGATCAACAGCTGCTGGCGGTGACGTTCGTTCAAGGTCTGCAGATTTTGCTGGTTCGCCTGACTGGTTTCCACTTCGATGTGCGTGCGCAGCAGGGACAGACCGTTGGAGATTTCATTCGACAGATGTTTGAGGCGTTCTTCGAAGCTATTGATGGTGGCAATGGCAGGGTCCAGACGGGCCCGCACGAAGCCCGAAATGGTCTGCAACTCGCCGGAGGGCACTTCGTCCAGGGAGGCCAACCGTTGAACGGCGAGATTGTAATAAGCGCGGCTGGCCGAGAACCGAAACCGCGTAGCGGTGCGCAGGGTGTTCATTTCAGTGGCGAGCTTTGAAAATCGGTCGATCAGTTTCCGGTTTCCGCCCGCTTCCGCCAGCATCCCGGTCATCGACAGGACGAGTGCGTCAAGTTCCCGTTCCAGCGCCACCAACTCGCCCTGCTTGGCCCGACTGGCTTCCAAGCCCATCAGAGCAAGCACCCGATAGGTTTCCATCTCCAGCAAGCGTTGTACCCGACGCCCCAATTCATGCCCACTCATCTTCGGAGCACAAATGACGAAATGCTGCCGCAGATGTTCATCGGGCAACAGGGACGTACGCACTTCCATATCGCGCAAAGTGCCACCGAGAGGCCGATGGCTCGGGTCCAGTGCGTTGGTCAACCCGATTTTGGCGGCGATGAAGTCAATCTTGATGTCGGAGAGCAGATCAAGCCTGTCCAGACCAAGGACATCTGCCATGGCACCGGGGTCAATCCCAGGTCCCTTGGCACGGCTGACCAGGGTACAGGTCAGGAACTCGGTGTGGATCTCCAGTTTGACCACGTAACCATCGACCGTGCCGAGCACAAAGCGTCCATCGTCGCTTTGCTCCACGACCGTGATTGCCGCGATGATTTGATCCTTGGTGTCGCCTGTGAGCTGAAGCGCGATGTGATGCAAATGGGTGCAACCGGTGAGGTCCAGAGACGGACGCGCATGGGCTTCCGCCAGTGCTGCCGCGCGGTGGTCTAGGTCCAGTTTGTTTGAAACTGCTTCACTCATTTGCAGTTGATAAACCCAGTCGGCTTACCGGACAATAAAAAAGGGCCGCGACAAATCGCTGCCCAATCAGACCATCCCGTATCGTTTCGAGCGCAGGATCAAGCGCTATTCAGGCTTGCAGAACATGTCATAGAGAACCGGAATAATGCTTTTGATCCGGTCATCGGCCAATGAGTAATAGACCGACTTGCCTTCGCGTCGGGCGTCGACAATGCCCTCAAGACGCAGACGGGCCAGTTGTTGCGACACCGCTGCCTGACGGGCCGAGAGCATTTCTTCCAGTTCAGTGACAGAGCATTCGCCTTCAGCCAAGCGGCACAAGATCATCAATCGACCTTCATGGGCGATGGACTTCAGAAAGGCGGTTGCCTCACGGGCGCTTGTCGCCATTTCCTCGACGTCAAAGTCAAACTTGAATGCTGCGGAGCTCATTTGTGCTGTCCCACCACGCTATCAGTGTTTCGGCTCTGGCAATATTTGGGGCAACTGCCCAGGCAATTCCCAAAAGGGCCCAACCTACTTGCCGCCATTAAACAAGCGAATGGTGGCACGAGGTTCTCCTCCCATACAAAAGAAAACGCCTTTGGGATAGGGGCACTTTTTCGTGTTGTATTGCGGAAAGATCGTACAGACCCAGGTCAAGCCTGGCGGCTTAGATTGTTTCCCAAACACCACCGCCCTGATTGGATCTGACCGATGCGTGGATGAAGCGCACGCCCTGTGCGCCATCTTCCACATCCGGCAGGGACAGCCAGGTTTCAGGGACATCGACGCCATCGCGCCTGGCTGCAACGGCCATAGCAAATTCCGTATAGAGGTTGGCCCAGGCTTCAATCAGACCTTCGGGAAATCCACGCCCGGTGCGCACCAGGCGCTCGGTTTGAGGCGACACGCCGTGGCCGTGGCCGCGGCTGATGATCTGGTCCGGCTCACCAAAGCGATTGATCCTCAACCGCTCACAATCCTCCATGTCCCATTCCAATCCACCTTCGGACCCGAACACCCGCAGCCGCAGTCTGCCGCGATTGCCCGGTGCCAATCTCGTGGCCATCAAAGTGCCGGGCACATTGCCTTCATATCTGGTTGCCATGAAGACGGTGTCTTCAAGCTGTTTTGGGGCACCACAGACATGGAAATCGGCGCGCAATTCGGTCATCGCCAGCCCACTGACGAATTGCGCCAAATGGAAGGCATGGGTTCCGATATCGCCGACGCAACTGGTCGGCCCGGAAATTTTCGGATCCAGGCGCCATTTGACATGCGGCGCATCGGCCGCGTTTTCCGGGGTCATCCAGTCCCGCATGAATTCGACATGGATCTGGTTGATCTTGCCCAAAGTGCCCGCTGCAACAATTTCCCGGGCCTGACGGACCATCGGATAGCAGGACATCACATAGGACACACCGAATACGGAACGGACGGTTTCGGCCTGACGGACCAGGTCCTCGGCTTCCGCCAACTCATTGGTCAACGGCTTGTCGCACAGGACCGAAATGTCCGCCGCCATGAACGCCTTTGCTGCCGGATGATGCATGTGGTTCGGCGTGGTGATCATGACGGCATCGACACCGTCTTCTCGCGCCGCCTCGGCCGCAGCCATGGCCTCGAAACTGGCATAGGCGCGATCCGGATCAATGAACCATTCGGCCGCCCGGGCCTGCGCCTTTTGGGGATCAGACGAAAGCGCCCCGGCCACCACGTCCCAACAATTGCTCATCCGCGCTGCCATTGCCTGCGTTGCGGCGATGCGCCCTCCCCCGACTATGCCAAGCCGCAAACGGCGTGACAGCTTTGGAAAGGGGCCGTTGAAATCAAGCGTTGAAGGAAGAAGTCTCTCGGTCATGGGTGTCTCACGCAAGCTGGATCATGCGGGCGGGTGAGCGCCTTCGGGCAGCATTTCAACCGCCATGAAAATCGACGGCTTGATGGTTTCAAACTGATGCCAGGGATAATTGCCTTCTTCATCATACATCGGCCGATGAGTCACACCGGGCGCCATCGGCTCTTCGAGATACAGCGTCGACACGTCTTTTTCGCGGCACTGCTGCATTTTACCGAAGCCAACGACCTGCGTATGTACTTCGCGGAATCCCGGAACCGGGCAGAAGGCATGGTCGCGATGCAGTCCGACATTCAGGGGCACCGAGCCGGAGTGATACATGGTGAAACCAAACTGGCCGACCCAGACCTTGGGCGACATGTAATGGCTGACGCCCCGCAACCGCTCCTCCTGACGGATGTCAAAGGCTGACGGCCAGGTCGCCTTCACATCTTCAAACAGTTTTTCATCGTCGGGATAATCGCCAAAGCGCTCAATGACGACGGCATGATCGACGTCGTGGATTTCCGCATTGGCGACGATCACCGACTGCAGGGAGGCCAGTGTCTGATCGACGATCCGCACCGGCGTTTCCGCCAGATTGAGCAGGATCACCCTGCCCTCAACCTGATAGGACGCAAGCTGCTTCAGAATGCGGACGGTGAAAAAGGGTTCGGCAAATTCGAGGGTTTGAACGGGCATCGGTCACGCTTCACTTTGTGGGAAATTTTCGGGCAGCGGCTCTGGCCGCGCACATGTACTGTTGATGTCAACGAAAGCCCCCAGGCCGGGCGATGCCAACATGCTCTCCATGGCTTCATAGACATGGAACGCCATTTCACCGCTGGCCCGGGGAGGACGTTGATCGCGCACCGCGTAGGCCAGATCGAGCAGACCCAGCCCGCGGGCGTCATAATTGAAACCATGGGTGTTCTCGGCCACCTGCCAATTGTCCCGCCCCGTCGGGCGCGGCTGGTGGGTCCAGCGGGCCGTCTGTTTGGTGCGCAACCAGACGTCGCCCTGAAAGATATTGGCACCATGCACCGGATCCGGGTCGGGAATGCAGATGGTGCCTTCTTCCCCATAGATTTCAAAGCGCGGTGTCTCGCTGTCCCACACATCGAAGCTCATCATCATCTGACCGATGACGCCGGACTCAAACTCGATCAGGCTGAGATTGTGGGTGTCCACTTCCACCGGCATCATGAAGCCGTGGCGCGGACCGTTTTCGATCATGCGCTCCTCGAAAGTACGGCGCGACAGGCCGGCGACCCGGGCAATCGGCCCGAGGAAGAACACCATGGCTGTGAGGTAATAGGGACCAAGATCCAACAGCGGCCCACCGCCCAACTGATAATAGAAATCGGGATTGGGATTGTGGCGCTCGGTACCGTGGGTCGGCACAAAAGCCGATACACCAGTTGGCGCTCCGATAGCACCCTGATCAATCAGCTTGCGCACGGTTTGCCAGCGTCCACCAAGGAATGTGTCAGGCGCATTGCCGATGGTCAGGCCTTTTGACTGTGCCAGCTTCAACAGCGCTTCGCCATCCTTCAGGTCGGTGACAAACGGCTTTTCTGAATAAACATGCTTGCCGGCATTCAGGGCGGCAAATGACACTTCGGCATGGGCCGCCGGAATCGTCAGGTTGAGCACGCAGTCGATGTCGTTGTCGGCGTAAATGTCTTCGGGAACACAAGCCCGGGCAATGCCATATTGATCAGCTTTGGCCTGCGACTCGGCAATGTCGAGACTCGCGCAGGCGACAATATCGATGGCCTCAAATGACGTACAATTTTTCAGATAGATATCGCTGATACGGCCGCAGCCAACCAACCCCACACGCATCGGCTTCATGCAGTTTTGACCCTGTTCTCCTCCGCAGTCCTGGACTGCATCTCCCGCAGCAGTCTTTTCAACGCCGCGGTTCTATATGGCGCATTGGCCGCACCATAGCCGCATAGCCATTCACCCGTTGCACGATTTCAAAGAAAAATCCCTCCCCATAGGGCTGGCTGTAGAGTTGGTAAAACTGACCGTCCCCCTCCCCGTCGTAAAGGATGCAGTGTTGTTGCAGCTTCTCAACAAATGAACCCTTCAGGCCAAATCGCGCCTGTCCATCGACAATGGCGATACGGAGTGGGAAGGCAATTTGGTTGCGGCCCATCACAAGCTGAGCGTGATGGAGCAAAAGATGCTGGCCGGTGACGATGACGAGGTGGAGACCTGGAAGCGCTATGACTGGGAGTTCCATCTGGCGATGATCGCCGCCTGCGGATCGACCAACCTGCTGTCTCTGCACTCGATTCTCTACGACAAGTACCTGCGCTATCAGATGCTGGTGCTGACCTATCGCGGCGAAGAAGCCGTCCACGAGCATTTCCAGATGTTCAAAGCGGTTTTGGCGCGCGATGCCGATTTCTCGGTCAGTTGGCTGAAGACCCACATTCAAAAAGGGCTGAAACACACACTGGCGGCGATCTAGCGCGGCATCAAATCGATTCCGGCGTATAGGGCATGAAGTCGAGCACCGCGTCGCCAATAGTGGCGGAACCCGATACGCGGGCCTCAATCATCTTGGCAACGGTCTTGCGGGCGAGCGCTTCGATCGGCGTTGCTATGGCCAGATCAATCCGGCCTTCCAGAAAGCCAGCCCGCGCTGCTGGACCGACTTCATGGCAGATATAGGCCGGCGCCACACTATCTATGTGTTCCTTCAGGGCTTTCAAAACACCGCCAACACCCCCGCCACAATGATAGAGTCCCTGGAGATTGGGACAGGCGCGCAGCAATTCGCTGGCCGCCTCATAGGCGATCGCCTCATCGTCCAGGTAGACAATTGAATCGCGCAGAACTGTCTGCGGCTGATGCTCGCGCATATAGCTGCGGAAGCCGACTTCCAATGCCTCGTGCCCGAGATAGCGGTGAGAGCCGACCAGGATGCCGATCTCGCCATCGCCCTTGGCAATCCGCGCCATCGCCCATCCAGCAGTGCGCCCCGCCTTGCGCCCGTCAATGCCGATATAGGGACATGGGACCTGGGTGTTCAGCCGGCTGAGCAGGGCGAAGACCGCAATGCCCTGTGCCTGGCAGGCCTCAATCTCCTCGGCGATCGATGGGTGGTCGATCGACACCAGCGCAATGGCATCCGAACTGGCTTTCAAATCTCTGATTTCGGCAATCAGGGCGTCGGCGGAAAGACTGCCGACAAAGCGAATGTCGGTGCGCACGCGGGCCTGGTTCTGCGCCTGCGCCGCCACGTCGATTTCCTCGGCCAGCTTTTGGTAAAACCACTTGCTTTGCTTTTGCAAGATGAACGACAGGCGCAGCTCGGGGCCGAGCCCGCTGACCCGATGATGCATCAGGGCACGGGCGTGAAAATTCAGGGCGTTTGCCGCCTCCAAAACCCGCTTGGCAGTTTTTTCAGATACCGGTGCCCGGCCGTTAATCACCCGATCAACCGTGGCCACACCGACACCGGCACGGTTGGCGACATCTTGAAGTGTGACTCGTTTGCGCATCGCTTCTGAGACTTTCTATCAGCCCATTTTTGATAGCTTTGATAGAAATGATAGATTCTATCAAGCCTACGTTGACCTGTTTGCGCCCCGCGAGTCAAATACCTGGGTTCTCAAGAACTGAGCGAATAGTGATCAGATGACCGCAGCCGCGCGCGATTACCGACTGGCCGGACCGAACTCGGGCGACAGCTTTGAGCCTTCGCAATGGTATGCAACTCCTATCTCCCGCGCACGGTTGAAAGAGCTGATGCAACGCTCAGACCGGCCCGGCCTGATCAACTATTCGCTCTGGCTCTTGGGAATATTGGTTTTCGGCTGCCTGCTTATCTTGACCTGGGGGACATGGTGGGCCGTGCCCACGGCAATCATCTACGGAGTCTTCTATGGCTCCGGCGGCGACAGCCGCTGGCATGAATGCGGCCACGGAACGGTTTTCAAAACCCGCTGGCTCAACCGTTGGTGCTACCAGCTGGCGTCCTTCCTGTGCCTGCGCAATCCGCATTTGTGGCGGTGGAGCCATTCACGTCACCATTCGCACACGATCATTGTCGGCCGCGATCCCGAAATTGCCTTTCCCAGACCGCCCAGCATCACCAAATGGCTGCTCAACCTGTTGTATATTCCAACCGCGATCGGCGAATTGAAAAAGATGGTGCTTCTCGCCTTCGGTCATCTGACCGACGAACAAAAGGCGTTTCTACCGGACGGCGAATATCAAAAGACTTTTTTCGTCTCCCGGGTTCACCTGGCCATCGTGCTGGTGGTCGCCGGGGCGAGCCTTTATTTCTGGACCTGGTTGCCGCTGATGCTGATCGGCCTGCCGACCTATTACGGCTCCTGGCTGCACCATCTGATGGCCACCACCCAGCATGCCGGCCTGGCGGAAGACATTCCCGACCACCGGATGAATTCACGCACCATCTACATGAACCCGTTCTTCCGCTTCATTTATTCCAACATGAATTACCATGTGGAACACCACATGTACCCAATGGTGCCCTATTACAATCTACCCGCTTTGCACGAGGAGATTAAGGGCGATTGCCCGAAGCCTTACACGTCCATGTGGGATGCCTACCGCGAAATGGTTCCGGCCATCTGGAAACAACAAAGCGATCCAAATCACTATGTGAAACGGGCTTTGCCACAAGACGCCGGGCTGACACCGGACTATGATCGGCCCGTGCTGGCCGCTTAAACTGGCGACCGCAATCCAGGGGGAGAAAGCGACATGAAGCGCATCTATGATTGGGATGCCCGGTTCCAGCTGCGAAATTACACGGCCGGAGATCTGCTGGAGATGAAGGGCAAACGCAAACTGACGCAGACCACGGCCAATTCTGGCAGCGAGGCAGCTGCCGCCCACGATGCCGGCCTGGATCTGATCATGGGCAATGCGCAAAACACCGCTGCGGTACGCGCCGCTGCACCAACCATGTTCTTCACCGCGGCCATTGGCCTGCCCGACTATCCAACCGAAAAGGACGTGCTGGAGGCCGCTTTTGCCGCGATGAAGGCCGGTGCTGATTCCGTTTACACAGCCCGCGGGCCGCATATCGTCGAGATGCTTGCCCGGGAAGACATTCCGGTGATGTGCCATCTCGGCCTGGTACCGCGAAAGTCGACCTGGAACGGCGGCCTGCGGGCCATCGGCAAAACCAGCGACGAAGCCCTGCGACTGTGGCAATCGTTCCGCGACATGGAAGATGCAGGCGCCTTTTCGGTCGAAGCTGAAGTGATCTGCGACCGGGTCATGGCGGAGATCAGCAAACGCACCAAGTTGTTGACCAGTTCCCTGGGCTCGGGAACCGGTGGCGATATCGTCTATCTTTTTCAAAACGACATTTGTGGTGAGCAGCCGGAAAGCCCGCGCCACGCCCGGGCCTTTGGCAATCTGCATGCACTGTATGAGCAGATCGAAGTGGAGCGCCGCGCCGCCTTGGCCGCCTTCAAACAGGCGGTTGAGTCGGGTGCCTATCCTTCCAACGCGGAAACGGCGGCGATTGACGACAGCGAGTTTGAGGGCTTCTTGGACGCGCTCGAGAAGTCGGGCCGCTAGCACGGCTTCGAGCTGGATCCTACGTGAACTAGCATCTGTCGCGGAAAACATCGGCTCGGCAATATGGCGCCCGTTATCACCCTGCGCTAGTATCGTGCGATCCCGTTGCCGCTGAACGGAACCACCGGACACCCAATGCCCTTACGCTATCGAGACGTCTATCCTTCGGCCCCGCTGCTCAACAGCGACGCGTTGGATCATCCGTCAGCGGCGGCTCTGATGTCGGTGCAGTATTTTCAGGCAGAGCCGGACACGATGCCGGAAGAGGTCTTTCGGGAACACCACATTTTGCTCAACCTGCAGGATGAACCCCACCGCGTGCAAAATTGGCGCGACGGCGAATTGCGCGATTTCACATTTAACAAGGATGATATCATCGTCACACCGGCCGGGATTCGCTCCAGCTGGCGCTGGCATGCGCGGTCCGATGTCATCGTGATCACACTGGATCCCGAAAAGGTGGAACGCTTTGCCCAAACCGAACTGGGTCTGTTGCTCGACACTCAGCAATTGAGCGACTTGCCGCAATTTTCCGATCCGGATCTGTGTTCTGCAGGGGTCATTTTGCGCGATGCCTTGGTGGCCGACGACATCTCGTCGGCGGTGATGTTTGAAGCCATGAGCCGGGTGTTTTTGGTCAAATTGCTGCAGCGCTATGGCAAGCGGCGGCCCGAGGAGATCGCCCTTTCCTCCAAATTCACCTCGCAAAAGTATCGCCTGGTGCTTGGCTACATCCAGTCGCGTCTCGATCAGACCATCAGTGTGGACGACCTCGCCAGGCAGGCGGGCATGAGCCCATCCCATTTCAGCCGGGTGTTCAAGGAAACACTGGGGTCAACGCCGATGCAGTATGTGCTGGCCTATCGCATCGAACAGGCCGCTTCGATGATGCAGGAGGCAAACCGGCCGCTCGGTGATATCGCGCTGGCCTGTGGCTTTGCCGATCAGGCGCATTTTACCCGCAGCTTCAAACAGGTGACCGGCAAGACCCCGCGTCAATACCGGGCATCGCTGGCGCCATAGCAGATTTCTTCAAAACAGCAGGATCCTACAAAAACCAGGCAGGACGGTTCAATTAATCCGGCCCGGTCGGGCGTATCTCTTTTGCATCGGGCCAAGACTGAACCCAACGCCCCCAAAGACAAAGGAGAAACTGATATGAAGACTCTCGCCCTGACCACCGCCGCAACTCTGATGGCCACCACAGCCGCCATCGCCCAGGTGGAAACCCGCACCGTCACCTTCCAGAACGAAGGTTCAACACTGTCCGGCACGGTCTATCTGCCGGAAGGCTATTCCAGCGGCAAATTGCCAATGGTCGTCGTCACCGGTGCCTGGACTTCTGTGCAGGAGCAGATGCCCGCCAACTATGCCCGCGAAATGGCCGAGCGGGGTTTTGCCGCCTTCACCTTCGATTTCCGCGGCTGGGGAAAGTCCGGTGACTTGCCGAGCAATGTGCGCTTTGTTGAAAGCCCGCAAGCCAAGACTTCCGACATCCGCGCTGCCATCAAATTCGTATCCACACTGCCAGAAGTGAACGCCTTGCAAATCAACGGCTTGGGCATCTGTGCCTCTGCTGGCTACATGGTCGACGCCGTTTCCGGAAACCCGCTGGTCCAAAGTGTTGGTCTGGTGGCTCCCTGGCTGCAGAACGAACAAATCGTCAAAACCGTCTACGGCGGCGCGGACGGCGTTGCCGGTCTGGTCAACATGTCCCGTGCGGCTGAAGCGGCCGGTGGTCAGGTCATTCCCGCCGCTGGACCAGAAGGCGCGGAGGGCGTGTTGATGCCCATCGGCGGTTACTATTATGAAGCCGATCGCGGCGCCATTCCCGAATATGACAACAAGTGGAACAATGCCGGCTGGGAAGGCTGGCTGACCTACCATCCGGCCGACAATCCAACCCGCCTCGACAAGCCATTGGCCATTGTTCACTCAGAGGCCGCTGCCATTCCCCAAGGCGTGCGCACCTTCCTTCAGGGCTTTGCCGGCAAGGCAACCGCAAAGTGGCTGGAAGATGTGAGCCAGTTCGACTTCTACGACAATCCCGAAGATGTCGAACGGGCCGCTGACACTGTCGCCGACCATTTTCGCGCGGCGCCAAAATCATAAAGCCGTTCTCGTCCCACAAATCAAAGGGTGCCCTCCGATCAGGTTGGCACCCGACCTCTTCCCCGTTTCGAAAGGAAAATCCNATGACCCGTTTGGTCAACTCACTCGTCGCGGCAACCATGCTGATCGNCGCTGGACCGGCCTTCGCCGGCACACCCGAAGACAACATGAAAGTGGTTCAGGACTTCTTTGCCGCCTATGGCAAAGGGGACTTGAAAGCCATTGCCGCTGTCATGGACGAAGACGTCCTGTGGCACATTCCTGGCCGTCATCCCCTGTCAGGAACCAAGAACGGTCGCGACGAAGTTCTGGCCTTCTTTGCCCAATTAGGCGTGGCGCAGTTCAAAGCCGACCCAATCTTCTTCGGCGCTGATGAAGACGTCGTAGTCGACATTCATCGCGGCTGGTCGAACGCCGAGGGCAAACCCAATGTCGATACGACATGGGCCCTGGTCTACCGCATCGTCGACGGCAAGATCGTTGAAGCCACCAACCTTTCGGCCGACCAGGATGCAGCCAACGCATTCTTCTGGTCCCAGTACCAACTGGCGCCCGTGCCAGAGCGGCTGGCCAAATAGGTTGGCCTTTCAAGCGCTGAAATCTCCAAAGGACCACTCCCATGAAAACGCAATTCATCACTTCTTTGATCGCAACGGCCCTCCTGTCGGGGGCAGCCTTTGCCAACCCCGTTGAGATCTCCAGATCCATTACCGACATCGCCGCCGGTGCGGATCGTCATGATTGGGCCCGTGTACGGGCCGCCTTCGCCGAAGAAGTCACTGTTGATTATACCAGCCTTTGGGGCGGCGCGCCGACCACCCAGCCATCAGACGATCTGGTGGCAGGCTGGTCAGCCTTCCTGCCCGGCTTTGATGCAACCCACCATATGGTGACCAACCACAGCGTCTCGAAACTGGCCGATGGCGTGGCAACCGCAGAGGCTGACTTCACTGCGACCCATCGCATTGATGACAAATTGTGGACCCTTGGCGGTCGCTACACATACCGGTTGAAACAGTCCGGCCAGCGCTGGGTCGTGACCTCGCTGACGATGACGTCGCTTTGGGAAACCGGCGATTGAGGGCTGGTCGCAATCGCCGGTGAACGTGCTAAAACGTCAAACTGACGTCAGGGAGGAGAATTGCATGTTGAGGAGAACCCTTTTTGCCGGCGCACTCCTGTCCAGTGCGACTGTGGCTGGTTTAACCACATCGGTACAGGCAAGCGAGCCGCTGCCCGCGGCAATTGCCTGCTATCAGGCCAGCACCAATGCCAAAGACATCGACGCCTATCTGGCTTGCTTCACGGCGGACGCCGAAATGATCGATGTGTCGCGAACCTTCAATGGCCACGAAGCGATCCGCAAATGGGCCTTGCGCGAAGTGATCCCTCAAGGTGACGCCTTCACCCACCGCAAGATCCTCGACTCAAAGCCGGGCTACGCCCAGACAGAGGTCAAATGGCTGAGCTGGGTCGTGCACTATTTCTATTGGTGGAACGATGACGGCAAGATCACCAAAATGTCGCTGCAATATGCCAACTGAGGAGATTTCATGAAACGCGCACTTGTCACGGGAGCCAATCGCGGCATTGGCCTGGCCATCGCCCGGGGTCTTGCCGACGCCGGCCACACGGTGCTGGTTGGCGCCCGTGACCGTCGGGCGAGCCAGAAGGCGGCGGATCAGGTCGGCGGCATTCCGCTGCAACTGGATGTCAGCGACAAAGCCAGCATTGCGCAAGCCGTTGAAGCCGCCGGACCGGTCGACATTCTTGTCAACAACGCTGGAATTCTTGGTTCGGGCAGCGTGTTGAAGGGCCCGCAGGATTTTGAGGACAGCATGCAGGTCATGGTCCATGGCCCCTATCATCTGATGCGGTTGCTGACGCCGCATATGGTCGATCAGGGCTTTGGCCGCATCGTCAATGTGTCTTCCGGCTGGGGCGCGTTCTCAGACGGGGTTGAAGGACCTGGTGCCTATGGCGTCGCCAAGGCAGCGCTCAATGCGCTGACGGTGTCGGCAGCCCGAAGTCTGCCCGGGTCGGTCAAGGTCAACGCCATGTGCCCCGGCTGGGTGCGCACACGCATGGGCGGTATGGGGGCCACGCGCTCCCCCGAGGAAGGCGCCGATACGGCAATCTGGCTGGCCACCTTGCCCGATGATGGACCCACCGGCGGATTCTTCCGCGACCGCGAAGCTATCGACTGGTAGCGGCGAGCGGCGAGCGGCGAGCGGAAACCAGCATTGCGATCAACCTGCCGGCTCTAAAAGGCCTTCTTCTTGCGCTTCTTCCCTTTAAGTCTTAGCGGCGCATCCGGCACGAAGGTCAAGCGCTCCTCGAAGAGCTTGAGTTCCTGTTCAGACAATCCCGCTCCGACGGGACCATCCTTGGGTACGTACCATTCATAGGGATTAGTTTCGAGTGTTTCGATCGCACGCTGCGCTTCGTCATAGCCCGGCAATCGCATTTTCCAACAAGCCCCGGCTTTCTTCATGCTGTTGCCAGGTTTGAGGATCTTGCGATTCTTCGGCCCCGTAGGCTTGCTGAAACTTGGGCTCGTCCTTTTGGTATCGGGACCTAAGGCATATCCTGCTTCGCGATACTGCTCAGGCGAGTTTTTGTCATAGATCCAGTCGCCGTTCATCTCAATTTCGAGTTCTTCCCAACGTCGGGTGAAACGCTTCTTTTCTGCTTTGAGGATGTCTTCTGGACAGTCGTTCGGCCCATCCGCCACAGACCAGTTCTTGCCAAAATAGTTGCTCTCCTCACCTCGAATTTTGGCCGCGTTATTGTAGTGCTTCACCCGGCCCATATGCCCTTTGCGGAACATGCGCTCGCCGAGACCGAAAAGCCACGAATTGTTGAAGACATAGATGTCGCCTTCGTTGTCATGATCTCCACCTGACTTGAAACCTGAACCACCCGTTCGGTTGCTGCCGGTATCCTTTCCCGGTCGGTTTAAAATCCAATGGTGGTTGTCATAGATGTAGAACCAGCCGCCGCGATCCAGTTCAAATGAATAGATCGCGTAACAATCTTCAAAAACATTACTGCGCACCACCCAGTTCCAGGCATGGTCCTCCGGCTCGATACAATTGTCACGCACCCGCACGAAACGGTTGCTTTCAATCAACACATTGTTGGCCGAACGACGACCATTGTTGAACCGGATGGCGTCGCCATCCACACCGGGCGGCAAGGCATCAATACTGTTAAAGAAGTGAATGCCATTGAACGCATCTGCTATATGATTGCCGCGGATGGTGATATTGCCCCCGATGTCCCAAGCCCGGAAAAAATCACCATCATATTGCCGTTGGTCATTTTCGACATCGACGCCCCGTTGCGCGTTCTCATACGATCCATGAATAGCTTCCCAGGCAATGGTGTCCCACATCTCACCCGGCTTGGTTTGCCTCCAGCGGCACTCTTCAATCAAAATGTCACGTGTTTCGAGGCCGTTGGCACCAATGGCAACCGTGCCGCCTTTGAACTTGCACTTGGTGACGGCGATGTTCTGCGAGCGATCCAGATAAATCGCAGTTGGCCAGCAGTTTTTGAACTTCAGACCGTTGATCTGTACAAACTGGCAATCTGACAGCACCAAAGCCGCTTGATCGGCCACCTGTCCAACACTGGGAAAGAAACCGCCTTCTTGACGTTTCCATGCAATGAGATTGGCTTCCCGGGCCGGATCATGGCTCGGCAGAGAAATGACGACTTTGGGACTGCGTTCGATGACGATTGGATCTTCATAGGTGCCGCGCAGACCGGTGAGCACGATCGGTGAATTAACATGTTCGTCGATCAATATGCGGGTACCGGGCGCCAATTCTGATGCATTTTTCACATTTTTGATATTGAATGTCGGCATTGATCATTCCCCCATTATCCCAACAGCTTTGCTCTCGATCGCCTGCAGCATCGAGGCACTTTGATCAGATGAAGAAACGAAAGAAATCTTGGCGCACCAGCTGCGGCCCAACCATTCAAGGCACAATGTGCCCAAAGTGACGATCCCTCAATTCATTCACCAAGGACACGATAGCAGCGAGGCTTTCGCGTGGGAATAGATCAAAGAGAAGCGCCTGTTTGCCTTCAGCCAGCCACCAGCAAAACGAGTGTCGCCAGGCCCCACAGGGTCATCATGAAGTGGGTGTTCTGTGCCCCCTCGTGGCAAAACCAGTAGCAGAACCAGTTTCCAACAATCAAAAAACCAGCCCATGTGGCTGTGAAGGTGAGCGTTGCCAGAACCCCGATCGTGCGGGCCGTGGCAATGTCTGCCCCGCCAAACAGCGCCATCGCAAAGGCGATCACCGCCGCCCACAGCGCCAGGAGAGCCAACAGCTCCCAGGCAACGATCACCCGGAACAGGAACAGTTGAAGTTTCGGGTTCGCGATCCGCCGGTGGGCGACCATCGCGTATGCCTCGGGGTAATCCTCGCGCATGCGCTTCATGTCGAGAACTTCGGCCGTGAACGTGCTGTTCAAGTGCGGATAGAAAACATTCTCAAACACGCCGGTGGTCAGCCAAAGCGCCAGGAACAGAACGCTTGTCATCTGCGCGAGTGCTATGGCCAGTTCAAGTGTCATGGTGATGCTAACGCTCCTTGGCGGGTCAGGTTGGCAGTTGGATGTCGTTCAGACCATCGCTCTCGGTGACGCTGACACAAATGCTGGACAGGGTTCTCGGCTGTTCCTGTGGCCATGGTGTGCCGCGGTGCATGACCGCGCGCTGATCCCAGACCAGCACATCACCAACGTCCCACGTGTGTGAATAGACGAATTCCGGCTGGGTGCAGTATTCGATAAGCTCATCCAGCAGGGCCACGCTCTGTGCATCGTCAAAACCGTCCACCTTGTAGGCATGGGAGGCCAGATACAGCGCTTCGCGGCCATTGGCCGGATTGATCCAGACCGATTTGAGATGGGTCGCCGGCCATTTATGGAACATTGGATGCTTGGCCAGTTCCGGCGAAATCTTCGCCCGCGAAACGGAATAGTGGTGCCAGATGCCCCTGCCCTCAATGCGCTCTCGCAGATCGGACGGCATCGCTGCCCAGGCGGCGCGGGTTGAGGCCAGTTCTGTGGCGCCGCCTTCAGTGGTCACCACCCGGGCGGTCAAAATGTTGGTCAGAGCCGGTGGCATGATGAAGGTGCTGTCGGAGTGCCACAGAAAATTCGATTCAAGATGCAGCTGATGCATGCCGATGTCGCCGGCCAGCGACGAATCAGCTGTCACATTGGTGACCTGGGGAATGACGAATTCTTCACCTTCCTCGCGCTCGTCCGCCTTGCGATCTTCGATCGGGCCGAAGGCTCGCGCCAGTTCAAGATGAGCCGCATCATCAAAATCCTGACGCCGAAACAGCAGCGCGGAATGTTCATCAAACAGGGCCCGCAATTCTTCGAACCGGCCCGAGGGCACGAAATCGGCCAGCGCAAGGCCGCTGACTTCGACGCCGAAATTGGGGGTCAGTGGTGTGGTTTTCAGTTCAGTCATGGTGTCCCTTTCAACTTACGGCCTTGGCTTCGATTTCTTCCGCACTGAGATGCTTCACCTGCTGCCAGGCAGCTGATTTGGCACTGTTGAGCAATCCCTTGGGATCAAGCCGTTTCTTCCAGGCCAGATGCCCGTAATTGGCATTGTGCAGGCCGCCGCCCTCAACCTTGTTGATATGGGCATCATAGACGGGGAAGCCGTGTGCTTCATATGTCTGGTTGATCTCATCGAGCCGTTGCGCATTGCTGAACCAGATGATTGGAATATCGATTGAGACGACCTTGCCGCCGAGGCGGAAGAATTCGTGATGGGTCCACACATCATCGCCCAGCGCACCGCGCAGGCGACCAATGGCGTCGGCATCCGCCGGGTCGGAAACCCCGACCTGCTGATAGGTGGCGGATCGATCCGATTTCAACACCTGCAGCGTTGTGTGGTTGTAACAAAACTCAAAAACATGGGGGATGTCAGCTTGCTCTCTGGCAGCATCGTCCAGCGCCAGATCCGTCGTGCCACCCAATTCGGTGATCATCGCTTTGGTCGCATCGACATGTTCAGCCGGCAAATAGACGGCCAGCAGATCCCGCCCCGCGCCGACATGGCCTTTCAGACTGGGGAAATAGTCGACAATGCGGGCATCCACGACGCTCGCCATTTTGGGCTCCAACTGATCCGAGGTGGAAACGGCATAACCGGCCGCATAGGCCGAGCGATAGTCATCGAATGTCGCCATAATCGCCACCCAATTGCGGGTCGGAACGGTGCGCAGGGTCACTTCGGTAATCGCCCCGTTGAGCCCCCAGGCGTGGTGAATCTTCAACACGTCTTCGCCTTCAAAATGATATTCCTGCGGCTCGGCTTCGACCGACAGCGCCTTCAGGGCGATCAGATTGCCGGGTTCGCGCAGGGCGCCGGTGGCCAGCGACCCGATGCCAACCGACCCACCGGCGACAAAACCCCCGATGGTTGCGATGTCCTGGGTCGAGGGGAACATCGCCATTTCCTGCCCGGTTTCCTTCAGCGCCTTGTTGATGTCGACCATCAGCGCGCCTGCTTCGACCCGCACATATCCGTCGCCAATTTCCAGCACCTTCTTCATACCGGTGGTTTCGATGATCAACCCGCCGTCCACAGGCACCGCCTGACCATAATTGCCGGTGCCGCCGCCGCGCAGCACGATCGGCACATCGTATTCGTGCGCCAGTTTAAGGCACTGGGCCATCTCGGCGCTGGTTTTGGGCACTGCTACAAGGTCCCCGAAACAGCGCCGCAATTCATCGTTCAGGATCGGGCTGTACCAGAAAAAGTCACGCGAGCGTTTCTTCACAAGGACTGGCTCGCTGAGCACTTCAACCGGTGCAAGGCGGTCCGCAAATTTCTGCCAATCGATGGTGGTTTTGCCTGAGATCGACATTAAGCGATTTCTCCTTCCTGGGGTTCAGCCAGATATGTGGATAGAGGAATGGGGGCGGGTGGTTCGGACAGCAGATCGGCCAGGTTGGCGGCGTCAAACACAATCAGATCCGCCACGCTGGCGCCATCGATAAAGGTTGGCGACAGTCCAAGCGCCCGTTCGGCGTCCGTCGTGATCATCGGCAGATGCGCTGCAAAGGGCGGGTCGAGATGCGCTGCCAGCACGGCATGTTTCAGCGATTCAAGAGGCTTGTGCTGACCCAGCGGGCTGAACGCATCGCGCACATTGTCGGTGCCGATGATCACCGATACGCCGAACTCCTGTAGTTCGTGGATCCGCGTCACGCCGCGACGATCGGGGGTGCCATTGCCCCTGCCCTGCAGATAGAGGTTGGTCACCGGCAGGCTGGCAATGGTGATGTTGGCGCGGCGCAGTTTGTCGGCCAGCCGCTTCAGATCATCACCGCCAAAATTCATTAGGCTGCAGGCGTGGCCGCACAGGATGGGGCCGTCATATCCGGTCTCGATTACCGCATCGGCAATCGTTTCAAGACCATCCAATCCGTCTGCAAGACCTTCATCAACGTGAAAGTCGAGCGCCAGACCGTGGGTCGCGGCTGCCCTGACCATCGCCCCGGTCCGGTTGATCGAAGACAAAGGCCCCCAAAACACCGCCGGTGTTGGACAGTTCGGCAGCCACCGTGTCGGCAAACCCGGCGATCGCCAATTGATCAATGCCGATGAGCGGCGCGATTTGAAGCCGGACTTGGTCTTGCCGGTCCGCCGCGATGTCGCGCAGCACCTGCCAGGCCAACGGCAGATCCGGCGCCCCATTTGTACCGGACCAATCCACATGAGAGCGCACATTGCGGCAGCCCGAGGCGATCAATT
>JABSRX010000010.1 GCA_013214695.1 Rhizobiaceae bacterium
ATGTCGCTTTCATTGACCTCGCCCCCGCCCTTCTCGATTTCCGACGCCAGATCATCCAGCGAATAATAGGATCCAGATGGAAACACCTGGCCCACTGCGCTGAGCACGTCGTCAAACAGCTTTGTATTCGCCTCAGACAGCAGCGCCGATTTGTCCGGCAGATTGACCGTGACAAACATCGGCGTTGTGCCGGCGAACCGCTCGTCGATATAGCCTTCCGACTCGGCCACCTGTGAGCTTGAGGCCAGGTAATCGAGCATCCGGAAGCTGCTTTCGATGGTCCAATGACCGACCAGCCCGACCGCTGTCAGAACCAAGCCAATGATCAGCACCGCACCGCGGTACCGCAGTGCCGCAATGGCCGGCTTGGCAAAATAGGCCAGGTTCTTGCTGGCTGTCGGCTCGGGAAGAACCCCTGCCCGGATGGCCCAGTGACAGCCCAAGGGCAGCACGACAATAACGCTGAGAAAGCCCACAAGGACGGCGAGTGCCCCCATCACCCCCAACTCGAACAGGCCAAAATTGCCGGTAAAACAAAACGACAAAAGCGCTGCTGCGGTGGTCAAAGACGAAATCGCACAGGCCGGACCGATCTGCTCGATGGCATCATGGAGCGCCCGGTCAGGGTCCTGTTCTGCCAGCCGCAACCGCTGGAACTTCAGGAACAGATGCAACGTGTCGGCAAAAATAATGACGATCAGCAGAACCGGCAGCACATTTGTCAAAAAGTTGAGATCGGTGCCCGTCAGCCCTGCCCCGCCCAGAAACCAGGCCACGGTGAACAGCGAAGGCAAGGCACAGAGTATGACGGGAATGGGATGACGGAACAGAATAAGGGAAATTGCGCCACAAACGAGCAAAGCGATGGGCACCAGATGGAGCAAATCACCGACAATGCTGCGCACCAAGTCGGCTCGAATGGCCGGTTGTCCGGCTATTGAAATCGATGTTCCCGGCGAGGCGAAGTCTTGAGCCAGCTGCGAGAAGGCGGCCATGGTTTCGCCGATGCGGGCATCGTCAAGCGCATCGTTTTCGGCATAGACCACGATGACAGCGGACTTCATGTCTGCGCCCATCAACGAGCGCGCGCTGGGTGTGCTGCGGGCAAATTCATTCAGGAAATCGGCAACTTGAGCGTCGCTTTCAAAGCTGGCGGGCACAGCCGACTTCCAACCACCTCCATCATTGTCGAACTCGACCAGAGAGAACAGCGACAGAACACTCTCCACCCGCTCATCGAGGGAAAACTCAAAATGCAGGTCGCGAAAATTCTCCAACCCATCGACCGTGGCGAGATTGTCGGAGCGCAGCAGCACAACGGAATCATTGTTGAAGTTGCGAAATGAGCTCAACAGGCGATCATAGGCCACCATCTCCTTGGAGCCATCTCGCAATATCTCAATATTGTCGCCAGAAATGCCAAGCCGGCTGATGCCAATTCCGGCCAGAGCGGTGACAAGGACAACCAGCAGACTGGCAAGCAGCGGAAAGCGCACCGCCGTCAGCCCAATCTTCTGAAGTCCAAATCCACTCAACATCCTGAACGAAAGTCCACCGCATCGTCCCCCAACATTCCTTCTGAAGGAGAACACAGGCAGTGCGAGCGCGCAACATGGGGGCGACAGAATCTGTTGTTGCGAACGGATGTTTGTGCAGGGACATGCAATCCCTGTTTGGCAAAACATAGGATGCGTCGGCGCTGCGGCTTACCAAGATTGCGGCTCGCCGCTCGCCGTGGGCCGCTCGCCGCTAGCCGAATTTGCCGTTTCTGGGGAAACCTTTTGGCACCATTCGACCGGCCTGGGCGCGCTCACCGATATATTCGCGCATTTCGTCCATGGAACGGGTGTGGGTGCGCTCGGCGCTGTCTGTCCAACTGACGCCCTCAGATGCGCGGAACGTCTTGGCATCCTTGATGCCGCCATCCTTGTATTTTTGCAGGCGAACGCCTTTGCCGCGGGTCATCTCCGGGATCTGGTCCAGCGGGAAGATCAGCAATTTGCGGTTTTCGCCGACCACCGCGACCTGATCCGGTGCATCGTCACCTGTCGCGACGTCGGCGCAGATACAGGCTTCAACCGGCAATTTGACGTTCAGCACCTGTTTGCCCTTGCGCGTATTTGCGATGACATCGGTCTCTGACACCACAAAACCATTGCCCAAAGTGGATGCAACAAGGCGCTTGCGGCCCGGTTTGTGAATGAAGAAATCAAGAATGTCGGCATCATTGTCCATGTCGACCATGATGCGCACCGGCTCACCGTGGCCCCTGCCCCCGGGCAGTTTATCGCCGGTCAGAGTGTAAAACTTGCCGCCGGTGGTGAACATCAGGAACTTGTCGGTGGTTTCCGCGTGGAAGGCCGTCTTGAGGCGGTCGCCTTCCTTGAAACTCAGGGCCTTGAAATCGGCAGCATGGCCGCGCAGCGCCCGGATCCAGCCTTTCTGGGACACGACGACGGTGATCGGTTCTTTTTCGATCATCGCTGCCGCGACAGCTTCCATGTCGATTTCGGCAGCTTCTTCGAAGGTCGAGCGGCGGGCCCCGATCTCAGTGTCCTTGCCGAACTTCTTTTTGATGTTGCCGATTTCCCAGGCGATGGTTTTCCACTGGGCGTCTTCACTGTCCAGCAAGGCTTCAATGCCGGCCTTTTCCTCCGACAGATTGTCGTGTTCGGTCCGGATCTCGACTTCCTCGAGCTTGTGCAGGCGGCGCAGGCGCAGATTCAAAATGGCCTCAGCCTGGACTTCGGTGATCTCAAAACGCTCAATCAGCTTTTCTTTTGGATGATCCTCGAAGCGAATGATGCGGATCACTTCATCGATGTTGAGATAAGCAACGAGGTAACCGCCGAGAATTTCCAAGCGCTTTTCGATTTGTCCCAGACGATGGCGCGACCGGCGCAACAACACATCCTTGCGGTGCTCCAGCCATTCGCGCAGTACTTCGCGGATCGACATCACCTTCGGCACCTTGCCGCCGGACAACACGTTCATGTTGAGCGGAAAGCGCGATTCCAGATCGGTCAGCTTGAACAGTTGCTCCATCAGCAGATTGGGATCGACAGAGCGGGATTTCGGCGTAAGGACAATGCGGATGTCTTCAGCGCTCTCGTCGTTGATGTCGTCGAGCAGCGGCAGTTTGCGGGCGAGCAGCAATTCAGCCGTTTTCTCAATCAGCTTCGATTTCTGTACCTGATAGGGAATTTCGGTGACAACGATCTGCCAAGTACCGCGGCCGGTGTCTTCCTTTTCCCAGCGCGCCCGCACACGGAACCCGCCCTTGCCCGTTTTGTAGGCCTCAAGAATGTTGTCCCGCGGTTCAACAATCACACCGCCGGTTGGAAAATCAGGGCCCGGCACGAATTCAAGCAACTTGTCGAATCCGGCATTGGGGAATTTGATCAAATGCAGAGCCGCATTGCACAATTCTTCCAGATTGTGCGGTGGAATGTTCGTCGCCATGCCCACAGCGATACCGGCGGAGCCGTTGGCCAAGAGATTGGGAATGGCGCCCGGCAGGACAACGGGTTCTTCGTCGGCCTCATCGTAGTTGGGGCGAAAATCGACGGCGTCTTCGTTGATGCCTTCCAGCAAAGACGTGGCGATTTCCGTCATGCGCGCTTCGGTGTAACGCATGGCGGCTGGGTTATCCCCGTCAATATTGCCGAAATTGCCCTGCCCGTCGACCAGCGGGTAGCGCTGAGCAAAGCTTTGGCTCAATCGCACCAGCGCATCGTAAACCGACTGGTCCCCGTGGGGGTGATATTTACCGATGACATCACCGACGATGCGGGCACTCTTCTTGAAGGCCGTGTCGGGATTCAGCCGCAACTCGCGCATGGCATGCAGAATGCGTCTGTGGACAGGCTTCAGGCCGTCACGCACGTCGGGCAATGCCCGCCCCATAATGGTCGACAGGGCATAGGCGAGATAGCGTTCCTCGAGCGCTGAGCTCAGATCAATGGCTTCGATACCGTCGTTGCCGCCGTCATCGCGATCATCGTCGCCGCCGCTCGAATCAATAGGAGGTGGTGCTTCATTTCCCATGTCTTGCCGATAGCGAATTTGAACGAATCCGACAAGAAGAGGCTAACTAATTCCCCCATTAGGCCTGATGCGCTTGTGTGTGTTCTTAGATTCGTTACGATTGCTGTTCAGTAGTTCTCGCAAATGATCGCAATTCGGAGCAACCGCCATGAAACTTCGCAACGTCCCCACGACCGCCGCTTTTGCCGCCGCCTTGGCATTTTCCAGTCAGCAAGTTTACGCCGCTGAAGGCCGGCTGCTGCTGGACCAATTGGTTGCAATTGCCGGCCTTGAAGGCACCAAGATCACTTGGGATACGATTGAGGAACAGGACGAGAGTTCCTTCACCCTTTTTGATGTCAACGTGGAAGACAAAAAGGGTGAGGTAACCACCATCAAGACGGTGTCGGTTCGCGGATTGAAGGACGCCAATGGGCGCATGACCTATGACACCATCTCGTTCGTGGATGTGCGCGGCACGACTGACAATGACGGTGAAGTGGCGATTGCCGGCATCGGTTCGAGCAATGGCGACTGGCCAAGCGGCATCTGGGAAGATGGACTGACAGCCGAAGAAAAGCGCCAACGCATCAAGTTTGGCAATTTTTCTGTCAGTGGCATCGCGGTCAGTGATCCCAACGTCAACATGACGCTGGATTCAATCGTCATGACCAATGCCGATATTCCTCTGGATTTCCGGTTCGAGCCTGGTCAGGACGACACAGTGGGTGACCCGGCTGCCCCACTGACCTTCGACCAGTTTTCCGTTGTCGGCCTGAACGGCACGGGCAAAACCGATGACCAGCAGGACGTCGACTTCGAGATGGGTTCGTTCAATCTGTCTAACGTGAACTTTCCGACTTCGCTGGACGCCTCTGTCTTTGACTGGATGAAGATTTATTCCGCCATGTCGATCAGCGGTATCGGCGCTTCGATGGCCGACGAACCGGTCTTCGAACTGGAAAGAATCGCTGGCACGATTGCACCACCGGATGGCACAGGAACCATTGAGACCGTTTCCGAATTGACTGGTCTTTACGTCAATCTGAAGGCCATCCCGGATCCTCAGGCGCAAGCCGTCTTTGGTGAGTTGGGCTATGACAAGGTTGAGGGCTCTATGGGCGCGGTTGCCACCTACAACCCCACCACCGGCCGCACTTCCCTATTTGATACCTCGATCAAGCTGGTCGATATGTTCAACCTCTATCTCGACTACGCGATCACCGGCTATACCGCTGATGTGGCGCAAAAGCTGCAGAAAGCGCAGATGGAAATGTCCACCGGCAAGGACGCGATGCAGGCCTTTGGACCCATGCTGGCCGAACTGAGCAACATCAAGCTTGAGACCTTTGGCATCGAACTGGAGGATCGCTCGATCACCGGCCGCCTGTTGGACTTCCAGGCCAAGCAAATGGGCACTACCGGTGATCAGTTGGCGGCCGGCGCGCCGATGATGATTGGCATGGGCATGGGCGCCCTGAACATGCCCGGCCTGACGGAAATGGTCACCGCAGCGGTGGGCAAATTCCTGACCGAAAAGGGGTCCCTCAGTGTGCGTGCAGAACCGGCAGAGCCGGTGTCGATCGTCAATGTGATCATGAGCAGTCAGGCTGACCCAACTCAGATTCCAAACATGCTGAACCTGCAGGTTACGGCCCGCTAAGGCAGCTATGGGATCGCTCAACGCCATTGACGTAGACAGCCCGTTTGGGGAACTGTCGGTGAGCGAGCGCGACGGCGCGATTGTTGCCATTGACTGGAAAGCACCGCAGCAGGCGCAGGAAACGCCCCTGCTGCGACGTGCGGCCGAGCAGTTGGCGGCCTATTTCGCAGGCGAGTTGAGAGAATTCGACTTGCCGCTCAAACCCAGCGGCGATGCTTTTCAGCAAGCCGTATGTCAGGCCATGCTGGAAATCCCCTACGGTGAGACAACAACCTATGGAGCCATTGCGGATAAGCTCGACACCTACGGGCAGCCCGTTGGCAATGCCTGTGGCGCCAATTCCATTCCGATCATCATTCCCTGCCACCGGGTGCTGGCCGCGAATGGTTTGGGCGGCTATTCCGGCGAAGGTGGTGTGGAGCGCAAGATTGAGCTTCTGAAGCTGGAGGGCGGGTTTCCCTATCTTCTTTGAGGCAGATTATTGCCCGCCATAGAAGGTCGACCACATGGCGATACCAACCACCAACAGCATCGCTGCCGCCATGCCGAAATTGATGATCCTTTGGGTGCGCTGCTCCAGCGCCAACCGGTTCAGGGTTACGCCAGCCGCCAGCCACAGGATATGAATTGGGATCCAGATGGCGTTGAGGATGATCAACTTGATCACCACTTCGATCGTCAGGCTTTGCGGCCAGATCGTGAAGTTTGAAAAGACGAATGTGCCAACAACATAGGCCTTCGGATTGATCACCTGCAGCGCAATTCCGCCCCACAGTCCTGGTGGCTTGGTGGCCTGGATAAAGGCGATCTTGGAACCGGCAAAGGCAATCTTGGCCGCCATGTAGAGCAGATAGGTTGTCGACAGGACGGTAAACACCAGCCGAATGCGTTCATCAGCCAGAAACAGAGCGGCCAAGCCAGTCGCCGCTGCGATCAGAACAAGGTTCGAGCCGATAAACAACCCGGTCCCATAAGCCCAGCCCTGCCTGTATCCATAGGCTGAGCCGACCCCGGCCAGCGACAACACGCCCGGCCCTGGTGTGACCAACAAAAAGAAAATGGCTACGGCAAAAGTCCCCATGCCTGCTGAGTACAGCAGCCATCGGTTGGGTCAAGTGAGATTTCTTGCCCGACCTGTTCTAACAAACGGTCCTGTTGAGCGAACGCGCTTCCTGTGCCCGGAAATAGGCTTCGCGGCGTGGCCGATGGTACCGCCACACACCCTGACTGATGCCCAGCACGTTGACGCCGCGACAATTCAACTTGGTGAGGCGTTCCTTTGCCCCCTGGCGCTTCAATTGCAGACAATAGGCCGCGTCGGCCTGCGCCCGTGTCCACCGCCCGGGATATCCGTGGGGAAAGGCCAATTCTGCAGCGCCGCGATACAGCGCATCGTGCAGCAGGGCCGCCATATTTGAGCCCGGATCCTCGTCAAACGGTAAGGAAGAACCATCAGAGACAAAATTGGGTTGCAACCTGCCCCGCCCCCATTGGCGGGTGTAAAAGTCGATCGGCTGGATCGTTTGGATATGACCGCGTCGGTTGATGATGTAAGGACGCTGCAACCGTTCGGCCTCGGCCAGCTGGCTCGGTTTCACGGCGAAAACGGTATAGCGCTGCGAATTGCCGGCTTCGTTGATACAGGCAGCCAGCAGGCTGGCGGCGATCAGCAACATCACCAGCCGTAGGCCGTGGCCAAATTTCCTCATGCAGACATACTCGGGCCTTACAACACATTGTTGATCAGACCTGTAGCACTACTCCTTTGGCAAATTAAGGCGCAGGTGCAGATCTTTGAGCTGTGGTTTGTCGACTTCGCCAGGCGCGCCCATCAGCAGGTCTTTGGCCTGCTGGTTCATTGGGAACATGGTGATCTCGCGTAGGTTTTTGGTGCCACACAACAACATCACGATGCGGTCGACACCGGCAGCCATGCCGCCATGTGGCGGTGCACCGTACTGGAAGGCGCGGTACAGGCCACCGAAACGCTCTTCAACAACCTCTTTGGACAGACCGGTGATCTCAAACGCCTTCACCATGGTTTCGGGCAAGTGGTTACGGATACCACCGGAGGCGATCTCATAGCCGTTACAGACCATGTCATACTGCATCGCATCGATCGTCAGTGGATCTTCGTTCTCCAGCGCTTCCATACCGCCCTTGGGCATAGAAAACGGGTTGTGACCGAATTCAACTTTCTTGTTTTCCTCGTCCCACTCGTAGAACGGGAAATCGACAATCCAGCAGAACTCAAAGGCATCTTCATTGATCAAACCATTGTCCTCACCCGCCTTCGTGCGGGCTTCGCCAGCAAACGAGGCAAATTTGGCCGGGTCGCCGGCGGCGAAGAAGACAGCATCGCCGAGTTCCAGACCCAGCTGCTGGCGCATCGCCTCGGACCGCTCCTCGCCAATATTCTTGGCGATCGGACCGGCGGCTTCAAACTTGCCATCCAGCTCGCGCCAGAAGATGTAGCCCATGCCAGGCTGTCCCTGAGACTGAGCCCAGGAGTTCATCCGGTCACAGGATTTGCGGCTGCCCGCCCCTTTTGTCGGAATGGCCCAGACTTCGACCTTCGGGTCGGCGTCAATCATACCGGCGAACACCTTGAAGCCCGAGCCACGGAAGTGCTCGGTGACGTTCTGCATCTCAATCGGGTTGCGCAGATCGGGCTTGTCAGATCCATATTTGCGGATCGCATCCTTGTAGGCAATGCGCGGCCAATCGCGGCCAACCTTCTTACCGTCTGCAAATGCTTCAAAGACCTCGGTGATCACCGGCTCCATGGTGCTGAGCACGTCTTCCTGCTCAACAAAGCTCATTTCCAGATCGAGCTGGTAGAACTCGCCCGGCAAACGGTCGGCGCGGGGATCTTCATCGCGGAAACAAGGGGCGATCTGGAAGTAGCGGTCGAAGCCGGACATCATGATCAGCTGCTTGTATTGCTGCGGTGCCTGCGGCAGCGCGTAAAACTGGCCCGGATGCAAGCGGCTCGGGACGAGGAAGTCGCGGGCCCCTTCCGGGGAGGAAGCGGTCAGGATCGGTGTTGAGAATTCATTGAAACCGGCGTTGTTCATGCGCTGGCGCATGTCCGCGATGATCGCCATGCGCTTCATGATGTTGTTGTGCAGCGTATCGCGGCGCAGGTCGAGGAAGCGGTATTTCAGGCGCACATCTTCTGGATATTCCAGTTCTCCAAAGACCGGCAGCGGCAGCTCAAGTGCCTTGGAAAGCACTTCGATCTCGCGCGCATAGACTTCAATTTCACCGGTTGGCAGTTCTGGATTGACCGTCTCTTCGGTGCGCGCCTTGACCTCGCCGTCGAGGCGAATGACCCATTCGGATCGCACAGCTTCAGCTGTGTTGAAGCCATTGGAATCAGGATCAACCACGATCTGCGTAATGCCGTAATGGTCACGCAGGTCGATGAACAAGACACCGCCGTGGTCACGGACCCTGTGAACCCAGCCGGACAGACGGGTGGTTTGGCCAACGTCGCTGGCGCGAAGGTCGGCACAGGTATGGCTACGATAGCGATGCATGTTTGATTCCTGCGAAATTCTGGGGTTTGCAGCGTCTGACATTCAGGCGCGGATCAACTGCGCGGGGTTTGGCCATGGAAGGCAAAGAAAGTCAAGGTTTGTATGCGTATGGTCACGGCAAATGCGACATTGAATTAACGCAGACGTCGCCTTTGGGTCTATCGCAATGCGGGTAATGAGCAGACCCATAGGGGGCTGCTGAAAACATCCTTCAGGATCATGTCCGCCATCCGTCCCCTTATCCCGCTTCTCATGGCCGCCGGCTTGCTGCTGGCGGGCAATGGGTTGTTTTCCACCCTGATCGCCGTGCGTGGTGCACAGGAAGGCATGAGTGCAGCACAAATCGGCTGGATGGGCACCACCTATTTTGTCGGATTTCTGGGCGGCTGCATCTTCGTGCCCCGCCTGCTGCAATCCGTCGGGCATATCCGTACCTTTGCCGCGCTCGCCGCCCTCGCCTCCTGTGCAACCCTGTTTCTGGTGCTGATCGTCGACGCCTATGCCTGGATGGTGTCTCGTTTCATCATCGGCATCTGCTTTGCTGGCCTTTTTACGACCATCGAGAGCTGGCTGAATTCCGGCATATCCAACAAGGATCGGGGTCAGGTCATGGCCGTATATCGGGTACTCGATATCGTCGTGGTCTCCGGTGCCCAATTTCTGATGCCGATCTTCGGCACGGGCGGATTTACAATCTTTGGCATTATGACACTGATGATCTGCCTGTCGCTCGTCCCGGTGGCGGTTGGCGACCGGTCCAGACCAAAACCGCCGGAACTGGTGAAGTTCGACCTGAAAGTTATCTGGGCCATTTCGCCGCTTGCCAGTCTGGGTTGTGTCACCATTGGCATGACCAATGCCGCTTTCCGTTTTGTCGGACCGCTGTATGCTGAGAGTATCGGACTGTCCCTGTCGAGCGTTGCGACCTTCATCAGTCTCGGGGTTATTGGCGGTGCTATTCTGCAATATCCGCTGGGTCTGTTGTCGGACCGTTTTGACCGCCGCTGGATATTGATTGCGGCCACGTCCGGCGCGGTGATGTCCGGCCTGTTTATCTCCATGATTGCCGGCAACGATGTGACCTTGGTCTATGTCGGCATCTTCTTCTTCGGGGCCTTCTCCTTGCCGCTTTATTCGTTGTCTGCCGCCCACGCCAATGACCGCGCCACGCCGGATCAATATGTGCTGCTCGCAGCCGGTTTGATGTTCTTTTACGGTGTCGGCGCGTCGATCGGTCCGCCGGCTTCGTCACTGATGCTGAGCCTCTATGGCCCGTCCTCGTTGTTTGTCTTTACAAGCGTCGTGCACGGCTCGCTCGTCGCCATCACCCTGTGGCGTATGCGCCAGCGCCAGGCGGTTCCAGCCCAGCATCGCGGCCCGTTCCAGATGCTGTTGCGCACCTCGCCCATGATGCAACGCCTGGCGCGGGGCCGCAGCAAGCGAGAACATTAAGATTCGGGGTGGTCTTGCCCCCGGTCGGCGGCTATACCGCGCGGATGAAAATACTTACAAATACCGCCGATCTCGCCGAGGCCTGCTCGGCGTTTGCACACCATGATTATGTGACCGTAGACACGGAGTTTCTGCGGGAAACCACCTTTTGGCCCATCTTGTGCCTGATCCAGATTGCCGGACCTGAAGACGAATGCATCGTTGATCCGATGGCTGAAGGCATTGACCTGCAACCATTTTTCGACCTGATGAAGGATGACAGCGTGGTCAAGGTATTCCACGCAGCACGCCAGGATGTAGAGATCATTCACAATCTCGGTGGTCTGATCCCACAACCTCTGTTCGACAGCCAGGTCGCCGCGATGGTGTGCGGCTATGGGGAATCGATTGCCTACAACCAGTTGGTCGCCAAAGTTACCGGCGGGCAAATTGATAAATCGTCGCGCTTCACCGACTGGGCACGCCGCCCGCTGACCGAGAAGCAATTGAATTATGCCCTCGCTGATGTCACCCATTTGCGCGATGTCTATCTGCATCTGAAGCAGAAGCTGGAAGACAAGAACCGCAGCTTCTGGGTCGATGAAGAGATGAAGATACTGACCAGCGAAGAGACCTATGATCTGCCGGTTGAAAAGGCCTGGACACGGCTGAAGATGCGGGTGCGCAAGCCGCGCGACCTGGCCATCATGAAGGCGGTTGCCCAGTGGCGCGAACAGGAATCGCGCGACAGGGATGTGCCGCGTGGGCGGGTCATGAAGGACGACGCGATCTATGAAATCGCCCAGCAGCACCCGCGCGACAAGCAGTCCCTGGGACGTCTGCGGGCCGTGCCGCGCGGTTTTGAAGGATCCAAATACGCAGAGGGCCTGCTGGCGGCGATCGACGCGGCCATGGAAATCCCGGCCGATGACCTGCCCAAAGTCCCCCGCCCGACCCGCTCGCCTGAAGGTACCGCTGCGGCGACCGAGCTTCTGAAAGTGTTGCTGAAGGTTGTTGCCGAGCAAAACGGTGTAGCCAGCAAGATCATCGCCACCGTCGATGACCTTGAAAAAATTGCGGCCGACGACGAGGCCGACGTGGCCGCACTAAAAGGCTGGCGCCGGGAATTGTTCGGCAATCAGGCTCTCGAGCTCAAGCGCGGTGACATTGCGCTCAGGTTTGAGCGCAAGAAAATCCAGGTCATCGAACTCGAAGACTAGCTTCCGCCCTAGCGAAATTTGCTGTGGTCCTCGTGACGGGCATCGATCCAGCGCACGGTTCCGGTTGAACTGCGCATGGCGACCGTGTGCGTGGTGATGTGGCCTTTGGCGAACTGCACACCGCGCAGCATGTTGCCGTCGGTGACGCCGGTTGCGGCAAACAGCACATCGCCCTGCGCCATCTCTTCCATTGCATAAGCCTTGTCCGGGTCAGTGACGCCCATCTTGGCTGCCCGCTCCACCTTTTCAGGTGTATCGAGGATCAAACGACCCTGCATTTGGCCGCCCATGCAACGCAGGGCCGCTGCGGCCAACACACCTTCCGGCGCGCCGCCGATNCCCATGTAGAGATCGATCCCGGTTTCATCGGGATCCGTGGTGTGGATGATACCAGCGACATCACCGTCGCCAATCAGACGGATCGATGCACCAGCGGCGCGGATTTCTTCAATCAGCTTACTGTGGCGGGCCCGATCCATCACACAGGTGGAGATTTCCGACACCTTGCACCCCTTGGCCTTGGCGACCGCATTGAGGTTTTCCGTTGGCGACGCGTCGATGTCGACGGTGCCGGCCGGATAGCCTGGCCCGAGGGCGATCTTGTCCATGTAGACGTCAGGTGCATAAAGCAGTTTGCCGCGCTCCGCGATGGCAATGACGGCCAAGGAATTGGGCTGGTTCTTGGCGCAGATGGTTGTGCCTTCCAGCGGATCAAGCGCGATGTCCACTTCCGGACCGCCATAGCCAACTTCCTCACCGATATACAGCATCGGCGCCTCGTCGCGCTCGCCTTCCCCGATCACAATGCGACCGCTGATCGGTAGGTTGTTGAGCTCGTTGCGCATTGCGTCAACGGCAACCTGGTCGGCCTTCTTTTCATCGCCCTGCCCGCGTTCGCGGGCTGCGGCAACAGCGGCAGCCTCCACCACGCGCGCCATCTCCATGGTGAGCATGCGATCGAGGTGCCCGGCTTGTTCTTTAGAGGCTATGGCCATGATGGTGTGTCCCGTCGTTATGGGTGAAAGTTATCGTGTTTGAAATTTCCGCAGCATAATCGCTGCTTCAACCAAGGGTTTCAATGCGGATCATTTGAGGTTCCCCAATCAATCTGTCGTCGGCACGAACCGCCTCTAGGGCGTTTCGAATGGCCAATTCAGTGGTCTCATGGGTAATCAAGATAATCGGTGCCTGTTCGCTGCTGCTGGCGCCCTTGGCACGGCGCTGGACAATGCTTTCCAGCGAAATGTCCTGTTCGGCCATGCGGGTGGCGATGGCAGCCATGGTGCCGGGCTTGTCGACAACGGTGAGGCGAATGAAATAGCCGCCGGCGTGGCTGCGCATCGGGGCCCGCTCGTGCGGCGCCAATGTATGCGCCGGCTGGCCGAGTGCCGGTCCATGCTGGTGACCCGGGCGCGCCTTGGCGATATCGCAGATGTCGCCGGCTGCGGCCGATGCGGTCGCATCACCACCGGCGCCGGGACCCGACATCATCAGGCTTCCAACCGTATCGGCCTCAACCGCAACGGCGTTGGTCACGCCACCGATTTCGGCAATCTCAGACCCCAATGGCACCATTGCGGGATGAACCCGGCTTTCGACACCGTCTGGAGTCCGGGTGGCGATGCCCAGAAGCTTGATGCGGAAGCCCAATTCCTTCGCGGCTTCAATGTCTTCAATGGTGATCTTGGTGATGCCTTCCAGATAGATCGCATCCGGCTCAATCTTGGTGCCAAATGCCAGGCTGGTCAGAATGGCCAGCTTGTGCGCGGTGTCATTGCCCTCGATATCGAAGGTTGGATCTGCTTCGGCAAACCCGAGGTCCTGAGCGTCCTTCAAACATGCTTCGAAAGACAGACCGTCTTTTTCCATACGGGTCAAAATGTAGTTGCAGGTGCCGTTCAGAATACCAGACACGCGGGTGACGTTGTTGGCGGTCAAAGATTCCCGCATCACTTTGATGATCGGAATACCCCCTGCGACGGCGGCTTCATAATTCAACAGCAGGCCTTGCGCTTCTGCCAAGGCTGCCAGTTCCACACCATGCTTGGCCAGCAATGCCTTGTTGGCTGTGACCACATGTTTTCCAGACTCCAGCGCCGCTTTGACCGCGCCATAGGCCGGATCATCCTCGCCGCCCATCAACTCAACAAAGACGTCAACATCTTCGGCTGTGGCCAGTGCATGGGCGTCATCGTGCCAGGTGATTCCGTCCAGCGAAATTCCGCGATCCTTGCCCTTTGAACGCGCCGTCACGCCCGTCACCGTAATCGCCCGTCCACAGCGATCAGCGAGCATGTCCTGTTTGTCCTGCACCATTCGCACAAGCGATGTGCCAACAGTGCCGAGACCAGCGATGCCGATGCGGAGGGAATTGCTCATTTGGGAAAGACTTTTTCTGAGAGGACGTTCGTGGTGCCTGATTGCCCCGTTTGACGGCGTTTTGCAACGGCACTTTGACGGATTGCGCGTTCTGCATCGACTATTGTGTCAACACACGCGATTTAGCGACCATTTCGGGCTTAATTGGTTTCCGCAGAACCAGCGTTACCGCTGCTGCCTGCGCCGTTCCCACCGCTTTCAATGCGATCTGTGAGGGAGTCGATGCGATCCTGCGCCAATTTCTTCAACCGCCTTACCTCCGCCAGGTAATCGGTCTGGGCTTCCGGCGAGCTGCGGCGTTCAACCAACTGTCGATCGCGCGCCAATTCGGCCTGCATTTCAGCCTTTTGTGTCGGCGTGAGCTGGGTGGTCTGCCCCAACGGTATACGGCCAAATACCGGATAATTCCCGTCCTTCTGGGCAAAGCCTTGTGGCTCAGCTGTGGCAAGGTTCGGTCGTTGAGCCTGGGTCACACCCAGAGGTTGAGTTTGTGCAACGCCCAAGGGTTCCGCCTGAGGAACGCCCGTTGGTTCCGCTTGGGTTACGGTCTGTGGATCAGCCGACAGCACGTTATCTGGCGTGGCCGTGACGCAAGCCGATAACAGCCCAACACAGATCAACGATAAGAGGATGCGCAAGTTCATGGGCAACTGATAGCAAGCAAATATGTTGCAACCGTGAACAAATTGACGTTCGTCCGGCGGCACGGTGACGCGCCGCCGGACGAAAAATCGGGTCAGAGGCTCTTCAGGGCCTGATTGAGGTCGCCCTTGAGGTCTTCGACATCTTCGATGCCCACAGAAATACGGACAACGTCCTCGCCGGCCCCAGCGGCGGCCTGCTGATCGGCATTCAACTGGCGATGCGTGGTCGACGCCGGATGGATGATCAGCGAGCGTGTGTCACCGATATTGGCCAGGTGAGAGAAAATCTCGACATTCGACACAAGATCAACGCCAGCCTGGTAGCCCCCCTTGACGCCGAAGGTGAAGACCGCACCTGCGCCCTTGGGCATATATTGCTGCTGCTTGGCGTGGTTCTCATCGCCTTCAAGCCCGGCATAGGAGACCCACTCGACCTTGTCGTGACCCTGCAGGAATTTTGCAACTTCCAGCGCATTGTCGCTGTGGCGCTGCATGCGCAGTGGCAGGGTTTCGATTCCGGTCAGAATCTGGAAGGCGTTGAACGGCGAAATGGCCGGCCCCAGATCGCGCAGGCCGAGAACACGGCAGGCAATGGCAAAGGCGAAGTTGCCGAATGTTTCGGCCAGAACCATGTCGTTGTATTCTGGACGGCCCTCACTCAGCATGGGATAGCGGTCGTCCTTGGTCCAGTCGAAAGTACCGCCGTCGATGATGACGCCACCCATTGAGTTGCCGTGGCCGCCCATGAATTTGGTCAGAGAATGCACAACAATATCAGCACCATGGTCGATCGGGCGGCACAGATATGGCGTTGCCATCGTATTGTCGACGATCAGCGGAATGTGGTGCTTGCGGGCAACTTCGGCGATGCCGTTGATGTCCATCACCACGCCACCCGGATTGGCCAGGCTTTCGATGAAGATCGCTTTGGTCTTTGGTGTGATCTGGGCTTCGAAGTCTGCCGGTGTGAGGCCATCGGCCCATTTCACATGCCAGTCGAAGGACTTGAAGCTGTGACCGAACTGGTTGATCGAACCGCCATAGAGCTTCTTGGCGGCGATGAACTCGTCGCCCGGCTGCATCAAGGCATGCATGATCAACAACTGGGCCGCATGGCCGGAAGCCACGGCCAATGCTGCTGTGCCGCCTTCCAGGGCCGCAACGCGCTCTTCCAGAACCGCTGTGGTCGGGTTGGTGATGCGGGTGTAGATATTGCCAAAGGCCTGCAGGCCGAACAGCGCCGCAGCATGATCCACATCGTCAAAGACAAACGAGGTGGTCTGGTAGATCGGGGTTGCCCGGGCACCGGTGGCCGGGTCGGGCTGGGATCCAGCGTGGATGGCAAGCGTGTCAAAGCCGGGTTCGCGAGTGCTCATGGGGATACTCCAGAGGTCAAAACAAATCTAAAAAGCTGTTATCGGGCAGACTCGCCGCTACGTCAAAGGGGCAAAGTGCTCGAAGGGGTCGTCAAAGAGGAAAATTTTGTCAAATTTCGGCTGAATTTCAGCAACTTGGCCGCATTCCGACAAATGCCAACTAGGGTTAAAGTCGGGCGATGCGTTGGGTCAAAATATCGAAAAAGCGCTGGTCATCCAGATCACGGACAAAAAAGCAGTTTTCCGCCCGATCTGTTACCCGCCACCAGTCGGCAACCGTCATGCCGCGGGTCAGCGGTGAATCGGTTTCAATTTCGACATTGATCTGACGCCCGGAATAGATTTCGGGTTCCAGCAACCAGACGATCACATTGGGGTCGTGCAGCGGGCCACCATTGGTGCCGTATTTGGCCTCGTCATAGCGCTCAAAAAAGTCCAGCAATTCCGCCGTGGCGATCCCTGGCCGCGTCCCCGGCGACCGAAAGGCTTCCACGCGATCCCGGCTGGTCAGTGCCTTATGGGTGACATCCAGCGGCATCACGGTCAACTTGACCCCGCTGTTGAAAACGATCTTGGCGGCCTCAGGGTCGACGTAAATGTTGAACTCGGCGGCAGGCGTGATGTTGCCGCCCTCAAAGAAGCCGCCGCCCATCAGGACGATTTCCGCCAGACGTTCGGCGATGGCCGGCTCTTTCTCCAGCGCCTGAGCGACATTTGTCAGCGGCCCAAGGGCGCACAGCGTCACCTCCCCTGCATCGCGATCGAGCACTGTTTCGACGATGAAATCCACCGCATGCTGATCCTGTAGAGGCATGGTCGGCTCAGGAAGCGTCGGGCCATCGAGGCCGGTCTTTCCATGAACGTGCTCTGCCGTGACGAGTTTGCGGGCAATCGGTTCGCTGGCCCCGGCGAACACCTTGGCGTCGGGGCGCCCGGCCAGTTCGCAGATTTTCCGCGTGTTCAGTTCGGTCAACGCCAAAGGCACATTGCCCGCCACCGCGGTTATGCCGAGAACGTCAAGTTCGGGACTGGCGAGCGCCAACAAAATGGCGACAGCGTCATCCTGCCCGGGATCCGTATCGATGATGATGGCGCGGCGGTCAGACACTGGCGCCTGCTGCTTGCTGTGCGTCGGCAACATCTTCCTCGACATTGCCGAGGCTGAAATGCTGGAAGCCCTTTTTCAGTTTTGGCTTTTTGGCCGAGATCACCCGCCGATTGAACCCGCACCAGCCAATCTCGCCGCACAAACGCGCGTATTCGATCTTAGGGCAGCGGTTCTGGATGACGGTGATGCCAGCCATTTCCAAAGCCTGAGCGACCGCGTCGTCGCGAATGCCCAACTGCATCCACACCACTTTGGGCAGTTCCGGCATGCGCATCACTTCGGCGGCAAACTGGGGCAGAAATTCCGGCTTGCGAAAATAGTCGATCATGTCGACAGGCCCGGGCAGATCGGCGAGGCTCGCATAGGTCATGGAATCGGCGATTTCGGTCCCAGCAGATCCTGGATTGATCGGATACACATCATAGCCTTTGGCGACCATATAGGTGGCGACAAAATAGGACGGGCGCACCTTGTTGGCGCTGGCGCCGACAATGGCCATCGATTTAATCGACATCAGGATGTTGCGGATTTCCGCGTCGGTGTATCGGTTTCGATCACTCATCGCGCCAGGTAGGCTCCCGACTTTCGAGGAAGGCACCGATGCCTTCTTCAGCGTCCCGTGCCAGCATGTTTTCGGTCATTACCTCGGCAGCATGAGCATAGGCATCAGCCAAATTCATATCGGCCTGCTGATAAAAGGCCTGCTTGCCCACCTTCAGCGTGTGGCTCGATTTCTTGGCGATGTTGCGGGCATATTGAAGGGTGATGCGCTGCAGATATTCCACCGGCACAACGCGGTTGATCAAGCCGATTTCACGGGCATGGCTTGGTGTTATTGCTTCACCGGTGAGCAGCATTTCCATGGCATGTTTGCGGTGCATATTGCGCGACAGGGCAACCATCGGCGTTGAGCAGAACAGACCGATATGAACACCCGGGGTGCAGAAGGTAGCGTCTTCAGAGGCAATCGCCAGATCGGCGGAAGCCACCAACTGACAGCCGGCTGCGGTGGCCAGTCCGTTGACCTCGGCAATGACCGGCTTTGGATGGTTGACGATCGACTGCATCACCTGAGAGCACTGATCCATCAATGCCTTGAAATAGGCCCTGCCCTTGTCGGCATCTTCGCGGTGCGGCGTCAGTTCTTTCAAATCATGCCCTGCGCAGAACAGATGTCCGTTGGCCGCCAGAATGATGACCCGTACGCTGTCATCCGTTTCGGCCGCGTCCAGGCTTTCCTGAAGCGCCGTCAACATGGCCTCGGACAGGGTGTTGGCCGGCGGGTTGTTAAGCACCAGGCGCAACACGCCCCCTTCCAGTGGCTGGTGGACCAGAATGGCGTCGCCCAGTTCGTCAGGTGTTTTGATGTTGAGGATCTCTGCCATGTGAACATGTCCCGATTAGCGTATTGCCCCCTCGATAGATTGTTGCAAAAGTCAAATCAACACAATGCTGGGAATTCATCGATGAGTGACAAAGTTCTGCTTGAGAAAGATGGCCGCATTGGCCGGATCATTCTCAACCGGTCGGACGTGCTGAACGCGATTGACGATGAAGTTCCCGCAGCAATTGCAGCACGGGTCGAACAGGCCAATGCCGACCCGGAAATTCATGTCATCGTCCTGTCGGGTGCCGGTCGCGCCTTCTGTGCAGGCTACGATCTGACCTATTATGCCTCTTCAACGGAAGGTGATGGTCGGGACCTGACCCAGGACATGCCCTGGGACCCGATGAAGGACTACGCCTTCATGCATCGCAATACCCAGCTGTTCATGTCGCTGTGGCATTCCCACAAGCCGGTCATCGCCAAGGTGCACGGTTACGCAGCCGCCGGTGGTTCCGATATCGCCCTGTGTTGCGACATGATCGTGATGGCCGATGACGCCGAGATCGGCTACATGCCGGCCCGTGTCTGGGGCTGCCCGACCACCGCCATGTGGGCCTACCGGTTGGGACCAGAACAGGCCAAACGCATGTTGTTGACCGGCGACCGCATCGACGGTCGCGAAGCTGAGCGTATTGGCCTGGTATTGAAATCCGTGCCAGCCGAAGAGCTCGACACCACCGTTGACCGACTCGCGCATCGTATGGCGACCGTCCCGATCAACCAGTTGATGATGCAGAAAATGGTGATCAATCAGGCGATTGAGGCGATGGGGCTTTTGAACACCCAGAAACTGGCAACCCTGTTTGATGGCATCACCCGCCATTCGCCAGAGGGCATGAATTTCAAAACCCGCAGCGAAGAAAAGGGCTGGAAGGAAACCGTGCGTGAACGCGATTCCGGCACCTTCGACTGGACCCACAACAGACCGATCAATCCGAAAGCCTAACTTATGTCAGCTCCCCAGCCTGTGATGAGCGCCGCAGAACTCAACGACTACATCTTCGAGGTCTACCCGCAAATTTTGGACCAATATCCCGGCCACCAGGTGATGCTGGTCGAGCCTGGCCGCGTGGTGGTGCGCATGGACACGGACGAACGCCATATTCGCGCCGGCGGCACGGTGTCCGGCCCCACCCTATTCGCGCTGGCCGATATGGGCGGCTATTCCTGCGTGCTGTCGCATGTCGGGCGCGAGGCGTTGGCGGTAACGACCAATCTCAACATCAATTTCATGCGCAAGGCCGAGCCCGGTCGGCTGGAGGCCGATTGCACGATTCTGAAGCTCGGCAAGCGTTTGATGGTGTTTGAAGCATCTATTTGCGTCGAAGGCAGCGACGACGTGATCGCGCATGCCACGGGAACCTATGCGATCCCGCCAAAATGATCGCTTGCGACGTTGTTCAGACAGGGCTGGCTTGAAAACGCCGCGTTTCGGGCCGCAATTTGACGGTATCAAAATACCTCAATTTTAAAGTTCTGTTTTTGCTTGATAATTTCACCGCTACCCGCAAAAACCGTCTTGACGACACCGCGCCTTGGTCCTATACCCCACGCCAACTGGCCTCGCCTTTTGCGGGGCCTCGATTTTTCGGGGCTCCGGTTTGGCAACCGGCCTAATGAACACTTTAAACAATCAGGACTTTTGGGTCATGAAAACCTTTTCGCAAAAACCTGCGGAAGTTGAGAAAAGCTGGATCGTCATTGACGCAACCAATGCCGTGCCTGGCCGCCTCGCTTCTTTCGTAGCAAACCGCCTGCGCGGTAAGCACAAGCCAACCTTCACACCTCACGTCGACGACGGTGACAATGTCATCGTGATCAACGCCGACAAGGTGGCCTTCACAGGCAAGAAATTCACTGACAAGAAATACTATTGGCACACTGGTCATCCAGGCGGCATCAAAGAGCGCACAGCGCGTGCCCTGCTGGAAGGCCGTTTCCCAGAGCGTGTTGTACAGAAAGCCGTTGAGCGCATGATGCCTGGTGGCCCTCTGTCCCGCCGTCAGATGAAAAACCTCTACGTTTACGCCGGCCCTGAGCACAAGCATGAAGCTCAGCAGCCAACAGCCGTCGACCTGGCTGCGTTGAACGCCAAAAATGTAAGGACTGCGTAATCATGGCCGAGATCAATTCCCTTGAAGACCTGGGCGCTGCAGTCAACCAGGCCGCTGCTGATACAGCTGCTGCTGAAGCCATTGCAGAAAACCCATCCCTGGCTGGCAACCCGCCTGCCCCTGTCTATGAGCGCAAAGTCGACGAACACGGCCGCGCCTACGCAACCGGCAAGCGTAAAGACGCTGTTGCCCGCGTATGGCTGAAGCCAGGTACCGGCCGCATCGTCATCGAAGGTGCTGTCAAGAAGCGCGACGTTCACAAGAAAAACCGCAAAGAAGGTGCAAAAGCCACCAAGCAGCGGGATTTCACCGAATATTTCGCCCGTCCGGTTCTGCAGATGGTTGTTAAGCAGCCATTGGTCGCAACTGGTCGTGAAACACAGTTCGATATCGTTGCAACTGTTTCCGGTGGCGGTCTTTCCGGCCAGGCCGGTGCGCTGCGCCACGGTATTTCCAAGGCACTGACCCACTTTGAGCCAGAGCTGCGCGGTATTCTGAAGTCCGGCGGCTTCCTGACACGCGACAGCCGTGTTGTTGAACGTAAGAAATACGGCCGCGCGAAAGCTCGCCGCTCCTTCCAGTTCTCCAAGCGTTAAGGCTTACCGAGATAGCACCAAATGGTGTACTTCAAAGGCGGGCCTCACGGCCCGCCTTTTTTTGTAACCAGCGATGGCAAAGATGACAGTTGATAAATCCAAAAGCATGGACAATGCTTTCACAGCCGCAACTCTTCACCAGCAGGCCAGCGATCCGACCTATGCCGGCGCGCTGTCCTTCATGCGCCGCAAATATACAAAAGACCTGACCGGCGTGAACGCCGTTGTCTGGGGTGTTCCGCTCGACACTGCAACCTCCAACAGGCCCGGTACACGGTTTGGACCGCGCGGCATTCGCGAGGCCTCCTGTGGTATGGACAACGATCCGCAATATCCGTTCGGGTCGCGGCTGTTCCGCCAGATGGCCGTGATCGACTATGGCGATTGCTATTTCTATTTCGGTGAGCAGGGCAAGGTTCCCGGCATCATCGAGGAGAATGCTGCGGCGATCATCAATGCGGAATCCGAACCCTATCTGTTGTCTCTGGGCGGAGATCATTTCGTCACCTACCCGCTGCTGAAGGCCCATGCAGAAAAACATGGCCCCTTGGCGCTGGTACAGTTCGACGCCCACCAGGACACATGGGACGACGAAGAAGGTGTTGTTGACCACGGCACGATGATCACCCGGGCCGTCAAAGAAGGCATCATCGATGTTGATCACTCGATCCAGATTGGCATCCGAACCATTGCACCCCAGGACTATGGCATCGAGATCATCGACGCCCTGACCTGCCATGAAATCGGTCCGGCGGAAATCGCGCGGCGGGTGCTGGATCGGGTGGCCGGCAAAAAGACGTATCTGACCTTCGACATCGACAGTTTGGACCCGGCTTTCGCGCCAGGCACCGGCACTCCAGTTTCCGGCGGCCTCTCGTCGGCCCAGGCGCTGGCCACTTTGCGGCACCTGAAAGATCTCGATGTGGTCGGCTCCGATGTGGTGGAAGTCGCCCCGTCCTATGACCATGCCGGCATCACCTCCATTGCCGGATCAACGGTCGCCATGTACATGCTGGGCAACCTGTGGGAACGACGATTTCGACCTTCATAAAGTGAATCAACTATCTCGGAAACTGATTCCGTTGCCTGCTCTAATTTATTGAATTAAGAGACGAAAATGACCAAACCTAAGATTTACGTTGATGGCGAACACGGCACAACCGGCCTGCAAATCCTCGACCGGCTGAACGGCCGGGAGGACATTCAACTGCTCTCCATGCCACACGAAGACCGGCGCAATCCTGACGTCCGCAAGGCGCTGCTGAACGAGGCAGACTTTGCCGTCCTGTGCCTGCCCGATGACGCATCGCGGGAAGCCGCCGTGATGGTGGCTGATGGCGACACGCGGCTGATCGATGCCTCAACTGCCCACCGGACCGATCCGAACTGGACATTCGGTTTCAAGGAACTCAACCCCGGCCACGATCAAGTCATCGCCGCGTCGCGCTTTGTCTCCAATCCGGGCTGCTATTCCACCGGCGCGATTGCGCTGATCCGCCCGCTGACCAAATCCGGTCTGCTGTCGAAGGATGCCCTGATCACCATCAACGCTGTCTCCGGCTATACCGGCGGCGGCAAAGGGCTGATCGCGCAGATGGAAGATGACACGCGGGAAGACGCGATCTCGGCACCGCATTTCATTTATGCGCTGGGTCTGACCCATAAACACGTTCCCGAAATCACAACCTACGGCATGCTCACCCACGCGCCGATTTTCACCCCAAGCGTCGGCCGCTTTCCGCAAGGCATGATCGTCCAGGTGCCGCTGCACATTGCGTCCCTGAACAACGGCAGCAAGGAAGCCGTGCATGCGGCGCTGGCCGCCCACTACGAAGGATCGGACCACGTTCGGGTGGCGTCACTGGAAGAGAGCGCCGGGATTGTGCGTCTCGATGCGACCACCTTGGCAGACCAGGATACAATGGATCTGCATGTCTTTGGCCATGACGGCCAGGTCAATCTGGTGGCGGTGCTGGACAATCTCGGCAAGGGCGCCAGCGGCGCCTGTGTTCAGGCGCTCGATCTGATGTTGGCCGCCAAAGCCTAATCCGCGAGCTCGGCCCATTCCACCGGCCGGTCCAGCACCATGGCCAGCCCCTTCATGCGGCGGTAAAGACGTTCGCCCTCGAAATCGGCAACTTCGGGGGTGACTGTCAGGCTGATCGTTCCGTCACTTTCGGAGCGGAAGCCGACATGCGGCAGCACGCCGGGCATGGCGGTGGAGAACTGGAAGGCGATGCGGAACAGCGCGCCCAGCAATTTGGCGCGAAACCGCTTGCGCTTGGAAATGATGGTGATCAGATCCGGGCTGAATTCTTCCTCCAGCAATCCCTCATGACGGTAGTAGGAAGCGAGCGCCAGATAGGCGCGTCCGGCGTGGTCGACGCCGACAAAGTCAGCATTTGAAATCAGGTTCAGCGCCTGATCGCCGCGGTAATCTGGATGCGATCGCCAGGTGATGTCGGCGAGCAGGCAGGCGGCCCGGCGGTAGCGTTTTTCCTGCTTGGTTTCATCGATATCAAAGGCCTTGAAGGCAGCGTCGGTCCACTTGACCAATTCCCGCGCATGCAGCGGCGACCGGGCCCGCAGGACGGCAAATTCCTCTGCCGCGATGAGCAACGGATCCAAAGCCTGCACCTTTGGCGGCAGCAAGGAATAGAGATAGCCTTCACGCACCCCGAGCCCGGAAAAGACAATGCGTTCCGGTTTCATCACGGCCATGATTTCAGACAGCAGCACGGCCCCAAACGGCATCAGCGCACGGCGGTTGCTGGACACCGCGTCCATGCCACGCATGGCGGACGGGTTCTTGCTGGTCAGACGGCTGCAGAGCTTGCGGGCTTCCTTGGCGCTGATTTCATAATGATGCATGACGGTCAGCGGATATTTGGCGCGTGTCATGTGCAGACGTCCCATTGAACGCCAGGTTCCGCCAACGGCATAAAAGGTACTGCCTTTGGATTGCTGGAGAACTTTGACGCCCTTCAAGCTCTCGCGGACAAACTTGCGCGCGGCGATCACATCGGAGCCGGATTGGTCCTGCAGCCGCAATCCCCCCAGCGGCAGCGTAATCCCCTCGCCCGTCGGCGCGCCTTGAATGCGCGTCAGTTCAACCGAGCCACCGCCCATATCGGCGACCACCCCTTGTGGATCGATAAACCCACACTGAATGCCATAGGCGGCATACATTGCCTCTTCGATACCGGTCAGCACGTGGATGGGGGCACCCAGTACTTCTGAGGCACGGCGGGTGAATTCGGGACCATTGGCCGCTTCGCGGGCGGCCGCCGTTGCCAAGGTGCGGATTTGGGTTGCTCCCGCCTGCTCGGCCAGCATGCGAAAACGGCGCAAAGTGGCCAGGGCGCGCTCAACAGCCACATCATCCAACCGCCCCGTGGAGGCGATATGGGCGCCGAGACCACAGAGGATCTTTTCGTTGTAGAGCGGTGTCGGCGAACGCGACAAACCTTCATAGACGACCAGACGCACCGAGTTCGACCCGATGTCGATGATCGCCACCGGAGACAGTTTTCGAATGCGACCCTGAGCCCGCAAAACTGACTTCGAAGACTTCACCATCAGGCAGCAGAACCCGGCTCAACGTCCACGTCATTTTGGATCGCTGGCTTGAGGATGGATTTAGGCGCGTTTTTCTTCAGCGATTTGCCGCGGCCGGATAGGCTGGGGTTCGTCATGAAATATTCCTGCGCACTGAATGGTGTTTGCCCCGTACCAACTTCCATGCGCTGGGCAGTTCCGTCGGCCATTATTTGCCAACTCTGCAAGTTGTCCATCAGATTGCCAAGCATGATCTGCTCCAAAACCTGTTGATGAACGGTGGGATTCTCCAATGGAACAAGCACTTCTACCCGTCGATCCAGGTTGCGCGGCATCAAATCGGCCGATCCGGCAAAGACCAGCGCCTTTCTGCCTGGCAGACCTTGGCCATTGCCGAAGCAGAAGATGCGGCCATGCTCCAGAAAGCGCCCGATGATCGACTTGACCCGAATGTTGTCGGACAGGCCCGGCACCTGCGGCCGCAGGCAGCATATGCCGCGCACAATCAGGTCGATCTGCACGCCGTCCTGGCTGGCCTCGTAGAGCAGATCGATCATTTGCGGGTCGACCAGTGAATTCATCTTCATCCAGATTTGTGCCGGTTTGCCTTCCTTGGCATAGGCCCGTTCCGCATTGATCAACCGGGTGAGTTTTTTGCGCAGGGAATTGGGCGACACCAGCAGTTTCTTTAGCCCCTTCGGTTCTGCGTAACCGGTGATGAAGTTGAACACCCGGGCCACGTCCAGCGTGATGTCCTTGTCCATGGTGAAGTAGGACAGGTCAGTATAAACGCGGGCGTTGGAAGGGTGATAGTTGCCGGTTCCGATATGGCAGAAATTGACCAGCGCCCCGCCCTCGCGGCGCACCACCAGCGACAGTTTGGCGTGGGTTTTCAACTCGATGAAGCCGTAGACCACCTGCACGCCGGCGCGCTCCAGATCACGGGCCCAGCGAATGTTTGCCTCTTCGTCAAAGCGGGCTTTCAACTCGACCAGGGCGGTCACCGACTTGCCGTTTTCAGCCGCCTCGATCAGCGCCTGAACGATCGGGCTGTCATTGGAAGTCCGATACAGGGTCTGCTTGATCGCCACCACATCCGGATCCTGCGCGGCCTGCCGGATAAACCGGACCACCACGTCAAAGCTCTCATAGGGATGGTGGACCACCAGATCCTTCTGACGAATGGCCGCGAAGCAATCGCCATTGTGCTCGCGAATGCGTTCAGGAAAGCGCGGGTTGTAGACTTCATACAACAGGCGTTTGTCAGCAGCGCGCACGATATCGTTGAGGTGATCCAGCGCCAGCAATCCATTGAGAATGACGGTTTCATGCTCGGTGACGTTCAACTCGTCCATGACGAACTTGCGCAGCGATTCAGGCGTGTCGGCGGTGAATTCAAGCCGGATCACCAGACCCCGGCGGCGCTGTTTCAAGGCGGTCTCAAACAGACGCACCAGGTCTTCGGCCTCTTCCTGAACCTCGATATCGCTGTCGCGCACCAGGCGGAACATGCCGCTTTCCAGAGTTTCGTAACCGGGGAACAGCCGGTCAATGAACATACCGATGATTTCTTCAACACTGATGAAGCGCGTTGGAGGAGCTGCTTCATCACTGCCATCAGGCGAAGGCAGCGGCACAAAGCGCCTCAACGGCTGTGGCAGGCGCAGCAATGCAGTCATCGTTTTCTTGCCGGCCGTGCGCTGCAGATGCAGCACCAGGGTCAGACCAAGATTCGGTACGAAGGGAAACGGATGGGCAGGATCGATGCACAGTGGTGTCAAAATCGGAAACACGTCTGACAGAAAATAGTCTTCAGCCCAAGCGCGCTCGGCCTCGTTCAGCGCGCCGCTTTTGACGATCTCGATATTCTCGCGCTTCAGATTGACCATCAGCGAATCCAGCACTGCGTGCTGATGGTTCTGCAGGCTGGCGATTTCCTTGGTTGCCTGACTGAGCTGTTCGGTGGGCGTCAGGCCATTGTCCGACAAAGTCGCCAATTGCTCGCGCACCTGGGCCGCCAGACCGGCGATGCGCACCATCAGGAATTCGTTCAGATTGTTGGCGGAAATGGTCAGGAACCGCAGACGTTCCAGAAGCGGATGGGTGGGATTTTCCGCCTCCATCAAGACGCGTCGATTGAATTGCAACCAGGAGATTTCCCGGTTGATGAAGCGTTCGGGGCTCTTAGCGATCTGTACAACTGTCATTGCGTTGGCGCATGCGCTCCTTGATTGCAGGAAGGAAGTCGCAGGAAACTACCTTCAAAATATGTAGCCAGTATAACAGGTTCTGGCTAATCCTGCAGGCCCATTTGGCGCAGGGCATCGGCGGCCAACGGCTTGGTGATGGCCCGCTTTTGCGCCATCGCCAAAGTGTCCAAAACCTCTACCAGATCCTGCGCACAGGCCAGGGACCGTTCCATGCGCAGCACCAGATAGTCTACAACAGTGGCACTGACCTCAATCTGCCGGTCGGCGAACAGTTTGATCATGACGCCGCGCAGCAATTGATCGTCTGGTTCTTCCAGCTCAATCAGATGCGCCAGTTTCATGCGCGACTGCAGGTCTGGCAGCTGCACGCCCCAATTGCCCGGCCAGGACCGGCTGGTGAGCAGCAGGTTGCCGTTTTGCGCGCGCACGGCATTGATCAGGTGAAATAATGCCGTGTCGTCAAAATTCCCCGCTTCAATATCTTCTACGACGCAGTATGCACCAGAATCGATGGGCGTGGATAAATCGGTTGGTGGTGGCAGAAAAGTCGCGCCGCTCATATGAGCCCAGACCGCCGCGAGATGGCTTTTGCCGACGCCCACTGGGCCAGCCAGAATTGCAATGGGGCCCGGCCAATCCGGCCAAGATTCGATGAAAGAGACGGCGTTTTGATTGATCTGCGTGACCACCAGGTCATCAGCGCCCAAACCGGCTGACGTTGGCAGATTGAGCGGCAATTGGCCGTTGGCCGTCACTGGCCCGTCTCCTGCTGGGCCTCGTCGCCGCCGCCGCCGCCTTCGCCGAGATAGAGGGTGCTTTCCAAGTATTTCCTGAGAGCATAGCGCACCAGAACACCGATGGCTGCGGCCACCGGCACGGCGATCAGCAGGCCGGTAAATCCCATCATCACACCAAAGGCCGACAAGGCAAACATCAGCCAGACCGGATGCAGACCGACGCTTTGACCAACCATTTTCGGCTGCAGAATATTGCCTTCGACGAACTGACCCAGTGCGAAAATGCCGAAGATCAAGGCGATCCATGTATAGTCCGGCCAGAACTGAACCAGCGCCACACCAATGGCGAGGATCATGCCGAGGATCGAGCCCACATAGGGAATGAAGCTGACGAGGCCGGCAAACATGCCGATCAGCAGGCCGAAATTGAGGCCAGCCAGGGTCAGTCCGGCGGCATAGAAAATACCAAGGATCAGGCAGACGGCCCCCTGCCCGCGCACGAAGCCGGCAATCGCCTTGTTGATGTCGCCGGCCAGTTCACCCAGCTCGGAGCGATGATCGCGCGGCAACCAGCCCTCGACGGTTTCGATCATGCGGTCCCAATCGAGCAGCAGGTAGAAGGCGACAATCGGTGTGATCACGAACAGTGAGATGATGTCCAGCAGGGCCTTGCCGGAATTCCAGATGGACGACAGCAAAGCCGACAGCCAGCCGGCGCCCTGTTTCAACAGCTCATTGAGGTTCTCGCGGATGTTGACCGAGCTGTCACCGATCAGATCCTGAACCCATTGGCTCTCGCGATTGGCGAATAGCGCCTGCAGCCGCGTCACATAGTCGGGAATGCGCTGAATGAGATCCGACAATTGCCCCGACAAGATCGGCACGATCAGGATCAGCGCTATCACAAACAGCACAACGAAAAGGATCAGAATCAGGAAGGTGGCGACCAGCCGACTGGCCCCCATCGCCTCCAGCCGGTCGGCGACCGGATCCAGCAGATAGGCCAGCGCCATCCCGGCCACGAATGGCAACAGGATGGAGCGGAACATGTAGAGAAACAGGATCATCACCAGCAAGGTGGCGCACCAGAAATAGATCTGGCGGCGCGTGGCCAGGGAGAACAGCGCATCGGTTGGGCTGACCGTTTCAGTTGGCGCGGCTGGCGCGGCCGTCGCCGTCGCGGCTGCCGCCGCCGCTTTTCCAGATGTCGCTTTTTTTCGACCGGTTGACTTGGTCAAGTTCATCACCTCCTGGGTGTGCCGACGCCCTTAGCTGCCGCTCGGTTCGCTGTCGGCGAACAGTTTGATGCCCTGATAGAGATAGGCACCTGCCGACAGGGCGGTCAGCACGCCTGTCAGCCACTCCAGACCCATCTGGCCCGCTGCCCATTCAATACCAAAGGCGAGGGAAAAAAGCACCCATGCCGCCAGCACTATCTGAACCGCCGTATTGGCCTTGGAAATCCACAACGGCCGAATGGTTACCGGCAGCGACAGGAAGAAGGCCAGCAAGACGCCGAATATGATCAGCAGATCGCGGCTGACGATCAGGATCACCAGCCACAGCGGAATGCTGCCCAGATAGGCCAGACAGATGAACACGCTGACCAGCATCAACTTGTCGGCAATCGGGTCCAGGATCGTGCCCAGTTCGGTCTGCTGGTCGAAATAGCGCGCCACCGTGCCGTCCGCAGCGTCCGACGCACCGGCCGCCATGAACAGCACAAAGGCGATCATCATCTGCCCGCTCAACGCCGCCAAGACGATGGCCGGAACCAGAACAATGCGCGCCAGAGTTATGAGATTAGCGATGGTCAACGTAACAAACGAAACTGATGAAAATTGAACTGTAAGTGCCTCGCTAAAATAGTTTTTTCAAGCGCTCTCGCAACCTTGAACAGCGGTTTATTTGACTTGCTCTCATTTGCCGCCACATTAAGGTCGGACAAACGAAAGGAACTTGAGTTGACGACCGCACAGAACACCCTGCTGGCCAGCCTTTTCGCCGGCTTATCGATGATCGCGATCAGCCTCACACCTGTGCGGGCCGCCGACAGCCATGCCGGCTATTATTACCCTGAACCGCAGAGCGAGGAGACCTATGTTTCCGCCCTCAACGTCATGCCATCGATGAACAAGCGGGCGCGGGTGGGCTTCATCATCGGGCTCGACAAGCAACAGGTGGAGCGCGCCTATGCCCCGACCTACCACATCTTCGCCAAGGGCTATCACGCCCAGAAGATGATCGTCGTCGCCAGCGGCAGCGGTCAGTATGACACGCTCTACCGCCTGCGCGCCTTGTTGGCTTCGCTCACCTCCCGGGCCCGCACCTCGCCGCTGTTTGCCGAATCACGCCAGCCGGAAAATCTCAACTTTTTTGACCTTGCCCGCCTTGCCGGCTTTACCCAGGTGACGATTTCCGACGGCGACAAGCTGGCCCACCGCATCAACCTGCTCAGCGCCAACTAGCGGCGAGCGGCGGCTGCGGCTGCGAGGGGCGAGACACCGCAATAAACCAGTTTTCCACGACCTTGTTGCGAAAAGGGCGAGACCTTTGCAGACGTGCCGCCTATAGAGGGGCATGAGCACGAACAACCCTCCCCTCTCCTATGCAGATGCCGGCGTCAGCATCGATTCCGGCAATGCCCTCGTTGATGCGATCAAGCCGCTGATTGCCGCCACCCGCCGCCCCGGCGCCGATGGCTCGATCGGTGGTTTTGGCGGTGTCTTTGATCTCAAACAGACCGGCTATAACGACCCGCTGCTGGTCGCCGCCAATGACGGCGTCGGCACAAAGCTGAAAATCGCCATCGATACCGACCAGCACGCCACCATCGGCATCGACCTCGTTGCCATGTGTGTCAACGATCTGATCGTTCAGGGCGCCGAGCCGCTGTTTTTTCTCGACTATTTCGCCACCGGTAAGCTTGACAATGGGGTCGCCGAAAAGGTGATCGCCGGCATCGCCAAGGGCTGCGAGATGGCCGGTTGCGCCCTGACCGGTGGCGAGACCGCCGAAATGCCCGGCATGTATGGCGATGGCGACTATGATCTTGCCGGCTTCAGCGTTGGCGCCGTAGAGCGCGGCGACCTGCTGCCAAAAGCCATGCAGGCTGGCGACGTGCTGCTCGGCCTGGCCTCCAGCGGCGTGCACTCCAACGGCTATTCCCTGGTCCGCCGCATTGTCGAGCGCAGCGGTCTGGCCTGGAACGACGCCAATCCATTTGGTGACGGCACCCTGGCCGAAGCGCTGCTCGAACCAACCCGTATTTACGTCAAGCCGATCCTCGCGGCTTTGAACGAAGTCGGCGGCGACGGCGGCGGCATTCGCGGCCTCGCCCACATCACCGGCGGTGGGCTGACCGAAAACCTGCCGCGCGTCTTGTCCGACGGCCTGGCCGCCACAATCGATCTAGCCGCGCTGACACCGCCGCCGGTCTTCGGCTGGTTGCGCCACCACGGCAATGTCGAAGCACTGGAAATGCTGCGCACCTTCAACTGCGGCACCGGCATGGTGGTGATCGTGTCCGCCGACAGCGCCGATTCCGTCTCCGTCTGCCTGACTGAACAGGGCGAGACCGTCACTCGCCTTGGCTCAATCACCGAAGGTGACGGTGAGGTTCATTTCGATGGTGAGATCAACTGGGGCTGACATGAAGAAGCTCAAAGTCGCCGTTTTGATTTCCGGACGCGGGTCCAATATGGGCTCGCTGGCCCGGGCTGCGATGGACCCGGACTATCCCGTCGAAATCGTGCTGGTCCTGTCCAACAAGCCGCATGTCGGTGGGCTGGAGCTGGCGCAGGAACATGGTCTGTCAATCCAGGTGGTCGACCAGAAAGCCTATGCCAGCCGCGACGACCACGACCGTGCCGTCACCGAAGCGCTGCAGGCCTCTGGCGCCGAGCTGGTCTGTCTTGCCGGTTACATGCGCATTCTGGGCGATGCCTTCGTCAATTCCTGGCGCGGGCGGCTGATCAACATTCACCCGAGCTTGCTGCCGTCCTTCATCGGCCTCGACACCCATGCCCGGGCGCTGGAGCGCGGCGTACGCATTCACGGCTGTACCGTGCATTTCGTCAACAACGAGCTCGACGCCGGCCCGATCATCGCCCAGGCGGCGGTGCCGGTGGTGCCCGGCGACAGTGAGGAAAGCCTCGCCGCCCGGGTGCTGGAGGCCGAGCACAAGCTCTACCCTCACGCCCTGCGCCTGATTGCCGAGCAAAAGGTGCGTTGGACCGGCGACCAAGCCGTACGCGACATGAACGCTGCTGCGGATGATGTGGCGATTATGGGGGACGGTGGCGCGTAGCGGTGGTTTGAGTTTGCGCTCATGCTGATACCGGCGTCCGGGTACCGAGACCGCTCCAATTCTCGCATTTCCCGTCAACAATTGCTCGCAGAGGCCCGCAGCGATTCACATAGCCTTAAGGCTTTGACGCTATTCAACTCTGCCAGAAAGCAGATTTCCGCGTGGATCTCTGGTGCATTCAACCTCTCGCAAGAAGGCGATCACGACATGGCAAAGTTGGCAAACAAGGCAAATCCAACAGCGACCTCCGAGGCCGTGGCCCAGACAACTTTCTCAACGAAAGATGTCGTGCGTGACAATTTGAGAGTGACTGAAATCGACGAAACAAACAGCGCGCAGCTGGAAGGTGAGATCAAGCGTCTTCAGGCTTTGCTGGCAAAAGTCAAGGCTGCCCCGGAACCCGTTGATCCGGCATCGGTGCTTGCCACCCGTTCGCGTTTCCTGGAACTCGCTGGCGCCGAGTTCAATCGTGCCAATCGCTATGGCCGCGACCTCACCCTGATCGTGGCGAAAGTCTCCGGCTACCAGCGCGTTTTGGAAAATTACGGTCCGGAAGCGGCCGAACACGTGATGTTCTGCGTCACAGAAATTTGCACCTCGGCCACCCGTCTGGGCGTCGATATCATGGGGCGCACAGAAGACAACAAGATTGCCATGCTGCTGCCTGAGACGGATCTGCAAGGCGCTGAAAACTGCCTGGATCGCATCAACAAACTGGTGGCCAACCAGCCGATCGTGATCGATGGCGAGGCCGTCAAGGTTGGCATGATGTTTTCCGCACGCCCACTGCGCAAGGAACACACCTCCTTTGAGCAGCTTCTTGCATCTGCGTAAGTCACTGCACTTAAGGACTTTTTCGGCACCACTCCGATTTTAATAAATTGGTATTTATGACTCGACATAAATTCCGATTTCACGCGATCCGCCGCTGATTTTTACGAAAACGCAAGCCGAACGCGCCAAAAATCCTGAAAAACACAGTTCCAATTAATGGGGCGACGGTGGGAGCAGGATGATGGGTACCGAATTCGAATGGTATGAGTGGAACGGGAATTCCACGCACCACAATCACAAAGATGAATCCGACGAGGGCTGCGAAAAGAGCTCTGGCTCCGGCAACGGTGGCGGAAAGGGCTCGGGCAAGGGTGCGGGCAAGGGGTCCGGCAAGGGCTCAGGCAAAGGCTCCGGTAAAGGTTCTGGTAAAGGTTCCGGCAAGGGTTCGGGTAAAGGCTCGGGTAAAGGATCG
>JABSRX010000098.1 GCA_013214695.1 Rhizobiaceae bacterium
GCACGTGATCAATGCGGATGACGCCGCAGTGCCGCATGGACTGGCGCAGAATGTTGCGGAATGTTCGGTAATTGTTTGCTGCGAGTTTCTTTGGAGCGAGCGCGGCCAGGTTCCAATTCTGACCCTCCGGGCTCAAGTGATCCGGTGGTGCGCCAACAGACACACCTTCGGCGATCGACTGGCTTTCGCACCAGGCTTCAGCGCCGTCGCGCCGCGCCCCAACCGCAAGATCAAGATAGAGGCCCAGGGACATACCAGACTTGCGGCAATTGGCCTGTGCTTCCTGCAATTGTTGATCGGCAATCCACTGCAGCCAGGCATGAAAGATCAATGGCCGATCTGACTGGTTGGAAACATCAAGTGCGGACGGATGAATTTCCGAGACCTGCGTCGGCCAGCGCGACCAATCAGAGCCGAATTGCTCGGTGAGATGCTCGAACTGTGCAAAGCGTCGCAACTCGCTACCCGCCTCGTTGCAAAAGGTCTGGAATGCCTTCTTTTGCTGGTCTGTCGACAGTTGGATAAAATCGTCGAAGAGCGCCGATAGAATCCGCGAATGGTGTTCGTGATGGTTGGCATAGTTGACCAGATAGCCTGTCGCTAAAGTCTTCTCGGCGCTCTGCCATTGGGAAATCAGATCTGAAGATGTCTGCGATCGTGGCGTGATCTTTTCAACGGCGATATGCAGGCTGTTGAGAAAGCCCCGGTGTGTTGGGGAATAGGGGCTGATGATCTCTGGGCTGTTCCATCCAATGGCGTGAACCGGATTGATGCCAACAAAGTCGGCGCCCCGTGTGGCCAGGCTCACGCCGGCTTCGCTCAAACCGGCGTAGTTGCCAAGGCCGGGCATGTGTGCGGAGCTGAACCCGTACAGAGCTGCGTTGACGCCCCAAATACGCTCCTTGCCTATGATTTCGGGCAGAGTTGGCGCGGTGCGCGGCGCACAAATGAGCCGGACGTTCTGAGACGACGCGCCTGTGTCCAAGGTCAGGATATGCAACCCAAAAGGCAGCACTGGCAGTTCAAGAATTTTTTCAACGCGTCCAGCCAACTCTGGTTGGGCGTCGCCTTCGACAGCAACGCGCCATTCCGTTCCCGTCGGCAGGTTCAACCGAACGGCCTCGTCTGGCGAACAGACGATTTCTGGCGGGAGCAGTCGCGCTTGTGCTTGCGCGTCTAGATGTCTTGCTGCCTGTTGAATGTCTTGGTCGGTTTCCAGTTTGAGCCCATTGGCCCGCAGCAGGGCGAGCGTAGTTTCCCGCGATGTGGGTTGTTGGTTTCCGGAAAGGTCCCAGTAAGTGGGCACAATGCCGAAATGGGCGGCAAGTTGGGATAGAGATGGGTCGTGGCTCATCGCTGCGACTCGTCAGGTTGTGAGACAGCCGCGACTACAGAATGGCCGGCAACCAGCATGGATTCACCATCAAATTCACAAACCGCGAAAACATCAGTTGCCGCGGTATCAATGGCGCGCACCCAATGGTGTCCTTTGCGAATTTTAGGGAGGCGCACAGTGGCGTCGTCGCCATCGCGATTGAAGACAATGAACACCGTGTCATCATGGCTGTTGTTTGGGATTGGTCCGTCGGCCATGCGCAAAGTCAGGCAAAGATTTGAAAGGCCGGGATCGCGCCATTGCAAGGCATCTCCCTTGAAATCGCTCCACTCAACATCCGGCAATCCGTCGCTTTGGCGTAGGCGGGAGTGCAGAAATTGCGATTGGTTCAGGCAGGGGTGCCGTCGCCGGAAGTCGGACAGTCGGGCGACAAATTCGACCAGGTCATCGTCCGCATCAGCCCAGTTTAGCCAGCCGATAGCGTTGTCCTGCGCATAGGCATTGTTGTTGCCTTCTTGAGAGTTGGAGAACTCGTCGCCGGCCAGCAGCATGGGCGTGCCCTGGGACAGGAAGAGGGTGGCCAGCATGTTGCGCTGACGCAAAGCGCGCTGGGCCCGGATTTCGCGGTCGTCCGTCTCGCCTTCCACCCCGAAGTTATCGCTGAGATTGGTGTGGTGACCGTCGGCGCCGTTTTCGCCGTTAGCGTGATTGTGGCGTTCGTTGTAACGGGTCACATCGGCAAGGGTGAACCCATCGTGTGACGTGATGAAGTTGACCGAGGCCCAGGCACGGCGGCCACCGGTTTCGAATTTGTCGGCTGAGCCGAGCAGGCGGGCCCCCAGTTCCTGCGCACTGTGGTGGTCGCCGCGCCAATAGCGGCGCACCGTGTCGCGGTAGCTGTCGTTCCATTCTGAAAATTCAGGTGGGAACCCGCCGAGCTGATATCCGCCTGGACCGATGTCCCATGGTTCGGCAATCAGCCGTGTTTCAGCCAGGACCGGATCCTGGCGTATGGCGTCGAAAAATCCACCGCGGGGATCAAAGCCATGGTCTTCCCGGCCCAGCGTCGTGGCAAGGTCAAAACGGAAACCATCAATGCCCATTTGCTGGACCCAGAAACGCAGACTATCCATGACCAGGCGCAGGACATGCGGGTTGGAAAGGTTGACCGTGTTGCCCGTGCCGGTGTCGTTGACGTAAAAGCGGGGCTGACCACTGATCAGTCGATAGTAGGAAGCGTTGTCGAGGCCGCGATAACTCAATGTGGGGCCGCGGTGGTCGCCTTCCGCGGTATGATTGTAAACCACATCCAGAATGACCTTGATGCCGGCAGCATGAAACCGCCGCACCATGTTGCGGAAACCGATCATTCCCTGCGGGCCGAAATAGCGCGGCTCGGGGGCGAAGAAGCCGATGGTGTTGTACCCCCAATAATTGCGCAGGCCTTTTTTCAAAAGAAAGCCATCATCGATGAAGCTGTGCACTGGCAGGAGTTCAATGGCCGTGATGCCGAGCTTTTGGAGGTGTTCCAACATCGGTTCGCTGGCCAGTGCTTCGTAGGTGCCGCGCACTTCAGCTGCAACGTTGGTGTTTTCCATCGTCAGGCCCTTGGGATGGGCCTCATAGATGAGCGTATTGGACCAGTCATTGTCGGCGCGTGGTTCGATGTGCGCAAACAGTTCCGGATCAGAGACGACGGATTTTGGTACGAAGGGCGCGCTGTCACGGCTGTCGAAAGACAGGCCTTTGAAGACGCGGACGCGACATAGCCCAGCGTCGCTGAATTGTCGGACCAATTGCCGGACAGTTCTCTGGTGTATGGGTCCATCAACAGCTTGTTGGGGTTGAACCGGTGACCCTGATCCGGTGCGTAAATGCCTTCGGCGCGATAGCCGTAGAGCGTGCCGGGCGCGATGCCACGCACATAGCCATGCCAAATGTCGCCGGTGCGTTCCGGCAGCACAAGCCGGTGTGTTTCGGTTTTGCCGTCGGGCGAAAACAGGCACAAATTGAGGCGTGTGGCATTGGCCGAGAAGACGGCAAAATTGGTTCCCTCACCATCAAAGCGTGCGCCCATGTGGCTGGGGGAGCCGGAAAGCAGATGCAAATTCATAGCAAGTGATTGTCCTTCTCTGCCGTTGCCGGGCCGCCGCCAAACCGCCGCTAGACCGCTGCCACTTCGCGATAGAGGTCGAGATATTTGGGCGCCGAATCGGCCCAACCCACGGGCGTCCGCATGGCCGTGCCCATCATGGCTTTCCAGACTTTTGGTTTGGCAAACAGATCGCAGGTTCTCTCGATGGCACGACCAAGGTGGTGTGCGTCGATCGGTGAAAACTGAACACCGGTTGCGGTTTTGGCCTTCAGATTTTCCTTTGTCGCATCGACGACCGTGTCGGCCAAGCCACCCGTTTGTGCCACGACGGGAAGGGTGCCATAGCGCAGGCCATAGAGCTGTGTCAGGCCGCAGGGCTCAAATCGCGATGGTACAAGAATGGCGTCGCTGCCCCCCTGCATCAAATGGGAGAGTGCCTCGTCATAGCCGATCACCACACCGACTTTTCCAGCAAATGTTTCGGCTGCTGACTGAAAACCCTGCTCAAGTTCCGGAGAGCCGGATCCGAGCACGGCCAATCGTCCGCCGCGTTCGACGAGGTTGGGCAGAACCTGCAACAGGAGGTCGAGGCCTTTCTGTTCAGTCAGTCGGCTTATGACGCAGAACAGGGGCGTGTCTGGCTCAACGCTGAGCCCAAAGTGGGAGGCAACTGCGTCGCGGCATTTGCGCTTGTTGACGCGATTGCGTGCCGAATAGTTGGCGGGCAGCACCGGATCGGTTTGTGGATTCCAGATGTCCAGGTCGATGCCGTTGAGAATACCGGACAGATCGTGCTGACGGGCTTGCAGGAGGCCGTCCAATCCCATGCCAAAACTGGGCGTCAGCAATTCGCGCGCATAGGTGGGACTGACGGTTGTTATCTTGTCGGCAAAGGCCAATCCGGATTTCAAGAAGCCCAGCTGTCCGTAATATTCCGCTCCCTCATGCGTGAACAGATGGTCCGGTATGTTGAACAGATTCTTCGTGGTCCAGGGGAACAGTCCCTGGAAGGCGATATTGTGAATTGTCAGAATGGTTCGCGGGGCGTCTGAGCGATCGGCCATCTTGATCAGCAGGGGGACCAATCCGGCCTGCCAATCATGCGCGTGAACCAGTTGCGGTTTCCAACCCGCCACTCCATCGAGCGCCACCATCGTGGCAGCAACGCACAGGGCGCCGAAACGCAAGTGGTTGTCTTCCCAGTCCTGGTCGGAGTCATTTAAATAGATGCTGCCGGCACGGTCATAGAGATGGGGCGCGTCCAACAGTAGAAGGTTGAGCCCCTCGGCTCTGGCCGCAACCAAACGTGCGGGACCTCCAAACAAATCGGCGAATTCATGCACCACGTCGCCATCTGCAACTTGTGGGGCAAGCGCAGGGTAGGCGGGCAGAATAGTCTGCACCTCGGCACCGAGCGGTTCCAATGCCTTTGGCACAGCGCCAACCACGTCGGCCAGTCCACCGGTTTTAACAAAGGGCGCGCATTCAGAAGCGACAAACAGGATCTTCAATTCAACTGTCCAATGCGTTGATCATGTTTTGCGTGATCAGACAGATCCCGCCGGGCGAACGCCGGAACCGCTTGGCGTCCTCTTCCGGATCCTCGCCGACCACAAGGCCCGCCGGAATTTTCACACCGCGGTCAATCACTACGTTGGAAAGGTGAGCGTTGCGGCCAATGTCCACATAGGGCATCGCGATGACGTTCTTGAGATTGGCAAAAGAGTGAGTGCGGACACCGGTATACAGAAGGCAGCGCTCCAGCTGTGAACCTGAAATGATGCAGCCGCCGGAAACCAGCGACGATACGGCATTACCCCGGCGCCCCTCCTCATTGTGAATGAATTTGGCGGGTGGCGTCAGCTCTGAATAGGTCCAGATCGGCCAGGTGCTGTCGTAGAGATCCAGTTCCGGGCTGAAGTCGGTCAGATCGATATTGGCCTGCCAGAACGCGTCGACCGTTCCCACATCGCGCCAGTAGGGGGCGTTTTCGATGCCGCTTCGCACGCATGAACGCGAAAACGGATGCGCAATGGCTTTGCCTTGTTTGACGATCTTAGGAATGATGTCCTTGCCAAAATCGTGACTCGAATTTGGATCGGCGGCGTCTTCGCGCAGCAGTTCGAACATGTATTGGGTCTCGAAGACATAAATCCCCATACTGGCCAGGGCTTTGTCCGGTTCGCCGGGCATTGCAGGCGGGTCAGCCGGTTTTTCGATGAAGTCCAAGATATTGTCATCATCATCGACATGCATGACACCAAAACCTGTGGCCTCCATGCGCGGCACTTCGATGCATCCCACAGTGACATCGGCTCCGGTCAGCACATGCTGCTGAATCATCAGCGAATAGTCCTGTTTGTAGATGTGGTCACCGGCCAAAACGATAACGTATTTGGTGTTGTTGCCATCGATGATGTCGATGTTCTGGAAGACGGCGTCGGCCGTCCCCTTGTACCAGTTGTCGACGTCAAGCTGTTGGGAGGCCGGAAGGATGTCGAGGCTTTCGTTGCGCTCCGCTCGAAAGAAGCTCCATCCCCGTTGCAGATGACGAATGAGAGAGTGGGCCTTGTATTGGGTCGCAACGCCCAGTCGCCGAATGCCGGAATTCACCGCGTTGGAAAGCGCAAAGTCGATGATGCGCGTCTTGCCGCCGAAATAGACGGCCGGTTTGGCCCGTCGTTCGGTGAGCTCCATCAATCGACTGCCCCGTCCACCGGCAAGAACAAAGGCCATTGTCTGTTGGGAAAGTCGTTGCGATTCCATGTCCATGTTTGGGTCCTCCGGTTGATTGATTACGGCGCGCCTTCAGGGGCGCTCCAGTTTGAAAAACAGTGTTGTCAGGGGCGGTATGGTGACTTCAATAGAGTGTTTGCGGCCTGCAACGGCTTTACCTTGGCTTTGAGCGCCACCCAGATTGCCGCGGTCGCCGCCGCCATAATGGGCTGAATCCGTGTTGAGAACTTCGCGCCAAAGTCCCGGTTCGGGCACGCCAATGCGACGGTTTAGCCGCTCTACAGGCGTGAAGTTTGCCACCACCAGGATGGGTTGGGATTTGTCGTCGCCGAGGCGCAGCCAGCAAAACAGAGATTCGTCGGCGGCGTCACTTTCCACCCAGTCAAAGCCCTCAGGTTTGCAGTCCAGTTCATGCAGGGCTGGTGTTTCGCTGTAGAGCTTGTTCAGGTCACGGATCAGGTTTTGAATACCGCGGTGGGATTGGTGCTCCAGCAAATGCCAATCCAGGCTGGAGTTGTGGTTCCACTCATCGTGCTGGGCAATCTCGTTGCCCATAAACAGCAGTTTCTTGCCCGGATGGCCCCACATGAATCCATAATAGGCTCTCAGATTGGCAAATCTCTGATCCAGGTCTCCCGGCATCTTGTTGAGCATTGAGCCTTTGCCGTGGACGACTTCGTCGTGGCTGATTGGCAAGATGAAGTTTTCCGAAAAAGCGTAGTGCAGCCCAAAGGTCATCTTGTGGTGATGGTATTTGCGATGAATTGGGTCTTGCTCCAGGTAGGACAGCGTATCGTTCATCCACCCCATGTTCCACTTGAAGCCAAAGCCCAGACCATCGTGGTCGGTGGGGGCGCTGACGCCTGGAAAGGCCGTCGATTCCTCGGCGACCGTGACGATGCCTGGCATTTCGCCATAGCTGGTTTCGTTCATATGTTTGAGGAACTGAATGGCTTCCAGATTTTCACGTCCACCGTGGATGTTGGGGATCCACTCCCCCTCTTTGCGGGAATAGTCGCGGTACAGCATCGACGCCACGGCATCAACGCGCAGGCCGTCAATATGGTGCTCCTGTAGCCAGTAGACGGCGTTGGCGATCAGGAAGCTGGCGACTTCTCGGCGGCCGTAATTGTACAGCAGCGTATTCCAGTCAGGATGAAACCCTTCTTTTCTGTCGGCATGTTCGTACAGAGCCGTGCCATCGAATTGGCCCAGGCCGTGGGCGTCTTCAGGGAAGTGGCCCGGCACCCAATCCAACAGCAAGCCAATGCCGGCATTGTGGCACGCATCCACGAATTGTCTGAATTCATCGGGCGTGCCGTAGCGAATTGTCGGCGCATAAAGACCGACCGGCTGGTATCCCCAGGATCCATCGAATGGAAACTCGGAGATCGGCATCAATTCAATATGGGTGAATCCCATGTCGCGCACGTATTCGACCAATTGTGTCGCGTGCTCGAGATAAGACAGGGGCCGGTTGCCATCTTCCGCCACCCGTTTCCATGATCCCAGATGAACTTCGTAAATGGACATGGGTAGGTTGACGTGCGGTTTCTGACGGTCTTGCAGCCACTTCTCATCTGTCCATTGAAAACCGTCCAACTGGCGAACCACAGACGCCGTGCTGGGCGGATGCTCGGCACCGAAACCAACTGGATCCGCTTTTTGGGGCAGGGCGTGACCAGAACGATCGCGGATTTGGTATTTGTAAATCTCGCCTTCGTTCAAGCCCGGGACAAAAATTTCCCAAACGCCGGATTGACCACGTGAGCGCAGCAGATGCGTCGTCGGGTTCCAGCCATTGAAGTTGCCAACCAGACTGACCTGGCTGGCATTCGGCGCCCAGACTGCAAAATGAACGCCGTCTACGTCTTCGTGTTGAATACAATGGGCACCCAGCATGTGCCAAAGCCGCTTGTGGGACCCTTCATTGAAAAGATGAAGATCCAGATCTCCAAGCACTGGGCCGAAAGCATAGGGATCGTGCTGACGCCAGTTTGTGTCCCCATTGGTCACGTCGAGCACATAGGGAAAGGCCTTCTTGCGTCTTGCACTTTGGCCGACAAACAGGCCGTCGAAACCGGGCACGGGTTCCAGGGTAATTGCCGTTTTGTTCGACTTGGCGTCGATAACCTTGACTGACTGTGCGCCGGGCAAATATGCGCAGACAGACACCTTTTGCTCGCGCAAATGCATTCCAAGAAGGGAATAGGGGTCGTGATGCGTCCCCTCAACTAGCTGTTTGGCGTCGTCCTGGCCGATTGGCATATCAGTGTCCCGGTTCAATCTCCCTGATTCATTGAGCCGGCTCGACATTCCAGATGTCGCGCGCGTATCCGGCTATGGTCCGATCAGACGAAAACCATCCAACCTGTGCGGTGTTGTGAATGCACTTGCGGGTCCATCCTGCAACGTCACCATAGTCCTTGTCCACATGCCGCTGGGTTTCGAAATAGTCATCGAAATCGCAGGTCACGAGGAAGTAATCGTGCTCATAGAGGCGGCGTACCAGGGCACCGTAGCGGTCCGGTTCACCGGGCGAAAATTCCCCGTCGGAGATCTGGTTCAGAACCCGTTCAAGCCGCGGGCTGGCCTTGATGGCCAAACGTGCGAAATCGGGAACTTCGCGGCGCTTGAACACCTCATCCGCTGTCATGCCGAACAGGTAGAAGTTCTCGGCGCCCACATGCTCGCGGATTTCAACATTGGCGCCGTCCAGCGTGCCAATCGTCAAAGCACCGTTGAGCGCAAATTTCATATTGCCGGTGCCGGATGCTTCCTTACCGGCGGTAGAAATCTGCTCCGACAGGTCGGTGGCCGGGATCAGGATTTCCGCCATCGAGACATTGTAGTTTTCCGGATAGAGAATCTGCAGAACATCCTTGGTCGTTTTGTCGCCATTGATCAGCTTGGCGACGTCGTTGATCAGGTGGATGATCTCCTTGGCAACCACATATCCTGGCGCGGCCTTGCCACCGAAGACCTTCAGCCTGGGCGTCCAGTCCTTGCCGGGATTGTCCTTGATCTCATTCCACAACGCGACAGTTTCCAGCAGGTTCATCAACTGGCGCTTGTATTCGTGGATGCGTTTGATCTGCGTGTCGAACAGTGCATCTGGATTGATGATCGTGCCGTCGCGCTGTTTGATCCACTCGGCCATGCGTTGCTTGTTGTGGTTCTTGGCTGCGCGAAAGGCCTCCTGGAAACCGCTATCGTCGGCTTTCGCAGACAGGGCTTGCAACTGTTCAAGGTCGTTGGGCCAGTCGTTGCCGACGTTTTGGGTGATCAGGTCGCTGAGCTGTCGGTTGCAGGAGAACAACCAGCGCCGCGGCGTGATGCCGTTGGTTTGGTTGACAATGCGATCTGGATAGGTGGCATGCAGATCGGTGAACAATGTCTGCTTCACCAACTCTGTATGCAGAGCCGATACACCGTTCACGCGGTGTGCCATGATGAAGGAAAGCTCGCCCATTTTCACGGCGCCGTTTTCAAGAATACGGACCTGGCTGTCTGTATTGTTCAAATGCCAGTCTTCGATCAATTCGATGATCCTGTGGTGGCGCGGCAGGATCCGGGCAAACAGCGCTTCATCCCAACTTTCCAGGGCTTCTGGCAACAGGGTGTGGTTGGTGTAGGCCAAGCAATCGCGGGCCACGACGATTGCCTTTTGGATCGACATGCCATGCACATCTGCCAGCAGTCGCACCAATTCCGGACCAGCGATCGCCGGGTGGGTGTCGTTCAACTGGATGGCAACATGGTCGGCCAGGGTTTCAAGCTCGTGGCCTTCAGAAAGAAACCGGCGCAACAGGTCTTGGATTGAGGCCGAGGTGAAGAAATATTCCTGCTTCAGCCGCAGTTCCTTGCCGGTTTCCGTGGTGTCGTCCGGATACAGAACGCGTGAGATCGTCCGGGCCAGAGCCTCCGGCTCGCTGGCAGCGAGATAGTTGCCGCGGTTGAAGCTCTCCAGGTCGAAGACGCGGGTCGGTTTTGCGGCCCATAGGCGCAACGTATTGGCCCATTTTCCCTTCCAGCCGACCACCGGTGTGTCATAGGCCAGAGCAAGAACGGTCTCTGCAGGTCGCCACTCAACCTTGTTGCCCGACTGATGCACATAACCGCCGAAATGGATCGGATAGGAAACTTCGGGGCGTTCGAACTCCCAGGCATGTTTTTGAACGAGCCAGTTTTCGGCGGTTTCAATTTGTCGTCCGTTCTCAAAAGCCTGCTGGAAAAGTCCGTGCTCGTAGCGAATGCCATAGCCATAGGCAGGAATGCCCAAGGTCGACAGGCTATCGAGGAAACAGGCTGCAAGCCGTCCCAGGCCGCCATTGCCCAGCGCCGCGTCGGGTTCGTCGTTGACCACTTCGTGGAAGTCCTGGCCGAGCGATTCAATCGCCTGGCGGGCAAAATCGTCCACCTGCAGATTGGTCATGACATCTTCGATCAGCCGGCCGATCAAAAACTCCATCGACAGGTAGTAAACGCGCTTTTCTCCCTTCTGGTAGGTTTGACGCGTGCTGGCAAACCAAGGATCAACGACCAGATCCCGCAACGCCAAAGACAGGGACATGCGCCAGTCGTAGGTGGTTGCGTGCGACTCGTCCTTGCCAAGCGAATATTTCAGGTGGTGCAATATTTCGGCACGCAACTGATTGGAATCCGGCTGTTTCAAGCCGTCCGCCTGGATTGGATTTTCAGTATCGGAGACGATTGGTGAGTATCCCAAAGCAATCAACTTTCAATCGATTTAAAAGGCCAATCCTTCCTTGTCCCATTTGAAGGGCGTTGTCCAGACTTTACGGCCATTAGCCTAGAGCCAGTCTTATCCTGATTGAAGCATTCTGCCAGAGCATTTTTGCGTCAGCATCGCGCTGGATTGCGCCGCTCGTCCTGGCCGGACTTGCAAGCGATCCGGGGATGATGATGGCGCAAAAAGGTCCGGCCCTTAGGGTTTGGGCCGCGAAGGGCCGTCGGCTGCGTTGCCTGTCTTGCCCGTATCCCCGATACGCGCTGCGCCAGGCGTCTTGCCGATCAGCCCTTCGGGGCACAAACAGAATGATTCAATCAGGACAAGCCTGGCTCTAGATTGTTTGAGGCAATTGGAGGCACCGGACAAGGCCGAAATTCAAACTATTTTTTCGATTGCGAGGCGCGGTGGCGCAGGCGCTTCAACATGCTTTTCAGAGCGATGTGATTGTTCAACGTGGTCTTGAGCGATTGCTTGGCCCTTTGGGCAGCGACAAAGGCATGACCGGTCAATGAAAAGGCCTTCAGCACATGATGACGGTCGATGTTTTGATCGCACCATTCCTTTTTGTAGTTGAACTCGCCCATGCCGAAATCATGGTGTTGCACGTTGATGCTCGACAGATATTCATTGGTTTTGATCATCAACAATCTGCCTGGCGAAAAGCGACGGTGTTCTCCGGAGGTCATGGAGGTGATCAGGCCTTGCAACTCGTTCCGGTTGAGAATGCCGAAATTGACCGCCAAAGGCTCCTTGTCGAGCAACACCGAGGAGATGTAGAGCGACGTGTCGGCATGATTGGCATCCTGCCTGATCAGGTTCCGATAGAACGCAACCACTTCAGGCGATTTGTAGGGATTGGTGATTTGCAAAAGCTCAAACTGTTCGGCCTTTTGCATCAACATGACGTCCAGCAGCTGCAACCGCTCCGGTTCTGCTACAGCCACCTGATGTTCGAGCAGGCCTTGTTCGTTCAACCGCCGCTCAACCCGGCGGTCGTTACCTCGGGTTTTGCTGTCGACCATGGTGAGATACTGGTTTGACCAGTCGGGCTCGATGGTCATTTGCATGGCACCATGGGCGGCACTGACAAGCGGTAGATGGGCGAACGGATGAACGGCCCCTTCGCGTTGCAATGAAAAGCCCTCCAACGCCATGGCGTCGATGTTATCGAAGGCGCCGAATACTGTGTCCCAGAACCGGTCGCCTTGGCCCCTGTGAAACAGGTCGAGAATGTCGTGGTCGAACAGACCGTCAGCATAAGTGGCGTGACCTGCACCAGGCGAAAGCAGGACTTTGGCAGGGCCGAAGGTCGTCAATTCCAACGGCAGGACGAAACAAACGTCGCCTTTGGTGTTGCGTCCAACCAAAATATAGGCGGTAGCGCCGCCTTCTTGGCGGTGGGCAGCATACCAAGCCAGCGCCCAATTGGAATTGGCATGCCCGGCATTGAGACGTTGCTCAAATCCCAACCAATCCTGCTCGATATCGCTCGGATCGGTGACAATTGACACCTCTAGGTCCAGCTCAGACGCCTCGTTTTCCGTCCGAGACGATTTGTCGCCACGCAGCTTGGACTCAGCAGCTTTGATGTGAAGCTGCTGCCGGACGTTTTCCAGATTAACCTGATTATGTTCCATATTAGGACGATTTTGCCCAAGAGTTGTCGCTGGCTGAAAAGGAGCAAGAAGCGGGCCAGCCCGGTGAAAATCCAGCGGGTTTAACCACCAACCATTCAGACCCGGGGCTGCATCTGACGCCGACAGGCATTGTGGCTGTCAAATATCAACAGAGGGAAAATACGGGTCGCTACAATAATATATTGTAAATAAATGGTAAAATTTCGCTGCTGACGAAATTTATCACAAATTACTGTAGCGCGATCCGAGAGAGTTTGGCGAAGTGCTCAACTAACGGCATCGTTGGGAGGGCAAAAGCAAACTATTGGATCGGCCACGCAAGACTGGCTCAGAACCGTGGTCTGAACGCCGGTCAACGAAAACTGTCCCATTTCGGCGCTTCAGAATGTTCTTTCGGGACACGCCTTTTCAAAGCTAATCGGCTGCGGATCTTCTCCAATTGGCTTGGGCATGCTTGTTGCGAACCATTCGCAAGTACGTTGACTGTTGCGAATGGTTCGCATAAGCAAAAAGGCTATAGTCTTCGATTGGAAGGGTTCATTATGTGGGCATTAAAGATTCAAGCTAAGTCGCTTTTGTTCGCGGTATTGTTGCTGCCGGCGTTTTTTGTGTCATCCTATGCCCAGGATAAGTTCAAAGCCGTGACGACGTTCACGGTGATTGCTGACATGGCCCGTAATGTGGCTGGTGATGCGGCAATTGTTGAATCGATTACCAAGCCGGGTGCCGAGATCCACGGTTACCAGCCGACACCGCGGGATATTTTGAAGGCGCAGGATGCCGATCTGATCTTCTGGAATGGTCTTAACCTGGAGCTGTGGTTTGAGCAGTTTTTCCGCAACTTGCGCGATGTGCCAAGTGTGACGCTGACCGAGGGCATCGAACCCATGGGCATCGCGTCTGGCCCTTATACTGGTAAGCCCAATCCCCATGCCTGGATGTCTCTGGATGCGGCGATCATTTATGTCGACAACATCCGAAAAGCGTTTGTCCAATACGACCCGGAAAATGCTGAGACGTATAATGCAAATGCCAAGGCCTACACGCAAAAGCTGACGGCAGCTGTTGGCCCGTTGCGAGATAAGATCATGGCGATCCCGCAGGAGCAGCGCTGGCTCGTCACAAGTGAAGGGGCCTTCAGCTATCTGGCCCGTGATTTCGGCATGAAAGAGCTCTATCTCTGGCCGATCAACGCGGATCAACAGGGCACGCCGCAACAGGTCCGCAATGTGATTGATGCGGTACGCGAGAATGACATTTCTGTGGTCTTTTCCGAGAGCACCGTACCGGCCAATCCTGCCAAACAGGTCGCACGGGAAACCGGTGCGCGCTATGGTGGCATCCTATATGTCGATTCCCTCAGTGAAGCCGATGGTGAAGTGCCTGACTATATTTCGCTGCTGGAGAAGACGGCAAATACGATCGCCGAAGGCCTGACCCAGAACTGATGTACGACCAGACGACCAACGTGCAAGCAACTAACGGTATCACCGTGCGCGATTTGACCGTTACCTATCGCAATGGTCACACCGCACTTTTTGACGCCAGCTTCGACATTCCCACCGGTACAATTACCGGGCTCGTCGGTGTCAATGGATCTGGCAAGTCGACATTGTTCAAATCGATTATGGGCTTTGTGCCGGCCGCCAAAGGCACAATTTCCATTTTAGGCCAATCCGTGGATGCCGCCTTGAAGCGCAACCTCGTGGCCTATGTGCCGCAGGCTGAGGAAGTCGACTGGAGCTTCCCGGTGCTTGTTGAGGATGTCGTGATGATGGGCCGTTACGGGCACATGAATTTCATGCGCATGACGCGGGACATTGATCGACGCGCGGTGACGGATGCGCTGGAACGCGTTGGCATGATCGACTTTCGCAAGCGACAGATTGGCGAATTGTCCGGGGGGCAGAAAAAGCGCGTGTTTCTGGCGCGCGCGCTGGCCCAGGATGGACAGGTGATCCTGCTGGATGAACCGTTCACCGGAGTCGATGTAAAGTCGGAAGAAGCGATCATCGCCTTGTTGCAGCAGATGCGTGATGAAGGCCGGGTGATGCTGGTCGCCACCCACAACCTGGGCAGTGTGCCGGAATTCTGTGACCGCACTGTGCTGATCAAGCAAACGGTTCTGGATTATGGCCTGACCAGCGAAGTGTTCACGCAGCAGAACCTCGAACGCACGTTTAGCGGCGTGTTGCGCCACTTCGTGCTCGGGGGAGCGGATCTGCATGATGACGAGGACGACCGGCAGGTGACCGTCATCACCGATGATGAGCGTCCCTTTGTTGTTTATGACGACAAAAACGAACCGGGCGCGTGATGGATCTGCTGCTGCAACCATTTGATTATGGCTACATGGTCAACGCCATGTGGGTCAGTGCGCTGGTGGGGGGCGTCTGTGCTTTCCTGTCGGTCTATCTGATGCTGAAAGGCTGGTCGCTGATCGGCGATGCCTTGAGCCATTCCATCGTGCCCGGTGTGGCGGGGGCCTACATGCTCGGTCTGCCCTTTGCGCTGGGGGCGTTCTTGTCGGGTGGTCTCGCCGCGGGCGCCATGCTGTTTCTCAACCAGCGGTCCGGTCTCAGAGAAGACGCCATTATCGGATTGATCTTCACGTCCTTCTTTGGGCTTGGCCTTTTCATGATTTCCCTGTCGCCGGCGTCAGTGAACATTCAGACGATCACCTTGGGCAATATCCTGGCCATCTCGCCAGAGGATACTTTGCAGTTGGTGATCATCTCGGTGGTTTCGCTGACAGTTTTGCTGCTGAAGTGGAAAGACTTGCTGGTTGTCTTCTTTGACGAGAATCATGCCCGCTCGATTGGATTGAACCCCGGTTTGTTGAAGGTGGTTTTCTTCACCCTGCTATCGGCCTGCACCGTCGCCGCACTGCAGACTGTCGGCGCCTTTTTGGTCATCGCCATGGTTGTGACACCTGGTGCAACAGCCTACTTGCTCACCGACCGCTTTCCCCGTCTGCTGATGATCAGTGTGGCCATAGGCGTCAGCACCAGTTTCCTGGGTGCCTATACCAGCTATTTTCTCGACGGGGCGACGGGCGGGATCATCGTCTGCTTGCAAACGACCCTGTTTCTGTTGGCCTTCTTTCTTGCCCCCAAACATGGGCTGCTGGCCGCAAAGCGGCGTGCTGCTGAGGCGTTGTCGGGAAACACTCCCGCGGGCGATCCGATCGAGAGGGCAGGCTCATGAGCTTTTTCGAAGAGCTTCTGCTGCCCCTGCAGTTTGCATTCATGACCAATGCGCTGCTCATCTCGTTGATCATTGCCGTGCCGTGCGGTCTGCTGTCCTGCTATCTGGTGCTGAAAGGATGGTCATTGATGGGGGATGCCGTCAGTCATGCCGTCCTGCCTGGTGTGGTTGTCGCCTATATCATCAACATTCCATTGGTCATTGGGGCCTTTGTCGCTGGCATGATTTGTGCCGTGTTGACCGGCTATCTGAACGAGAACAGCCGGGTGAAACAGGATACGGTGATGGGGGTTGTCTTCTCGGGCATGTTTGGCGTGGGCATTGTGCTCTACACAAAGGTGCAAAGCGATGTGCATCTCGATCACATTCTGTTTGGCAACATGTTGGGTGTCGGGTGGAACGATATTCTGACCACCGCAGCGATCGCCGCTTTCGTCCTTTTGGTCATGGCGTTCAAGTGGCGTGACTTTCTTTTGCACGCCTTTGATCCGGCGCAGGCCATGGCCGCTGGACTGCCGGTGCGGCTGCTGCACTACGGACTATTGTGCATCCTGTCTTTGACCATCGTGTCGGCCTTGAAGGCGGTTGGCATCATTCTCACCATCGCTTTGCTGATTGCCCCCGGCGCCATCGCGTTTCTGTTGACGAAGCGGTTTGAACGCATGTTATTGATTTCCGTTGCTGTAGCTGTCCTCAGTTCTTTGACTGGTGTTTACAGCAGCTTCTTCATCGACAGTGCGCCAGCGCCGACGATTGTCCTGCTCATGACGCTGATCTTCATCATTGCGTTTTTTGCAGCGATCCGCCGCAACGCCAAAGCATCCTCTTCGATCAATCTTTAAGTTGCGCGATCTTGGTCCGCAGGAACTCTCGGTCCGCCTCGTTGTCAGACAGTTCGATGGCTTTTTCCAAATGCGCCCTGGCTTCGGTGTGATCCCCGTTGCGGCTCAGCAGGTCAGCTTTTGCGGCGTAGTAGGGCTGATAAGAGTCTAATGCGCCGCCTGCTGCGGCTTCTTCAAGCATAGCGAGCCCTTCGTCGACGGACCGGGCATGCGAGAGTGCCAGAGCCTGGTTGAGACGCACAACTGGCGTTGGGTTCAACTGGTAGAGCAGGGCGTAGAGCGCCTGGATTTGCGGCCAGTCGGTTTGTTCCCAGGATGGGGAGTCCGCATGCACAGCGCTGATCGCTGCCTGAAGTTGATAGGGGCCAATGGCGCGACGGGGCAGGGTCTGGTGCAGCAATTGCTTGCCTTGGTCGATTTTACCACGATCCCAACGTTTGCGGTTTTGGTGTTCGAGGGGAATGATGGAGCCGTTTCGGTCCATGCGGGTCAGCCGACGTGAATCATGCAGCAGCATGAGCGCTAACAGACCTGCGACTTCTGCCTGCTCCGGCAGGAGTTGCGTGACAATCCGGGCCAGGCGAATGGCTTCATCGCAAAGGTCTGCCCTAATCGGGCTGTTGCCGCTGGTCGCGGAATAACCTTCGTTGAAAATCAGATAGATGACGCTGAGAACCGACGAGATGCGGTCCGGCAGCAAGTCGTGGTCCGGAATCTCGTAAGGGATGGCTGCCAGTTTGATTTTCTTTTTTGCCCGAACGAGACGCTGCGCCATGGCTTGCGGCTTGTCGAGAAAGGCAGCGGCAATCTCTTCTGTCGTCAATCCACCCAGCGTTCGCAGGGTCAACGCGACACGGGTCTTTTGCTCCAAAGCCGGATGACAGCAGGTGAAAATCATCTCCAGGCGTTTGTCAGGAATGCTGGTTTCGTCGTCCTCCATGGTGTCCTGTTCCAGATCCATGAGATAGGCGATTTCTTTCGATTTGCCGGCGAAATTATGATCCCGTCTCAGCCGGTCGATGGCGCGGCGGCGGGCGGTGGTCAGTAGCCAAGCGGCCGGCGACTTGGGCAAGCCGTCTTTTTGCCAATGGTCCAAGGCCGCGATGAGCGCGTCTTGCAGGCTGTCTTCGGCCAGTTGAAAGTCACCAATTGACTTCACCAGAGAAGCCAGAATGCGGCCCCATTCCTCGCGAACCGTTCGCTCAATCGCGGTCTGAGAAGAGGAAAGGGGCAGCATTTTATGTGGGTCCTAGTCGAAAATCATGACTGGGCGGACTTCGATGCGACCATGCTCGGCCGAAGGTATCATCGCAGCATATTTCAGCGCTTCATCCAGATCTTCGCAATCCAAGATATAGTATCCGCCCAACTGCTCTTTGGTTTCGGCAAACGGACCATCGGTGGTCTCCGTCTTGCCGTCCCGGACCGACACACATGTAGCCGTATTGACGGGATGCAACGCATCGCCTGCGACGAACTTGCCAGCTTCCTGTACGGTTTCGCCAAAGTCCATATAGGCCTTCATGAAAGGGCCAAATTCCGGGGTTCCTGGCTGCGGACCAGCGTTTTCGGGTGAATAGATGAGGCACATATACTGCATGTCGTTTTCCTTTCTGTTGTGAAGGGACCATACCCTTGTAACCACCAGACGAACGCCAACAGGCGAAATCGACATGCTGGCCAAATTTTTTTTATTTTCGTGAAGCCTGCCGCACTGTCGGGGAAATGAAAAGATAGATTCAGCGCTTGACCATTTAGATAATTCGATATAACTAGTTTTATAGAAATGAAGGAATTGAGATGAAACCGTCAAATGCTGCCCAGGGTTTTTCCGCCATGGGGTCTGAATCGAGGTTGGAAGTTCTGCAAGTGCTGGTACGGGCCGGCAATGCGGGATTGGCTGTCGGCGATATCCAATCGCGCACGGGCATACCTGCCTCCACACTGGCGCATCATTTGAAATTCCTGACGAGTGCGGACCTGGTCCTTCAGGACAAGCAAGGCCGTACCATTATCAATAGAGCCAATTTCGATCTGTTGCAGTCACTTGCCGAATACATTTTGAAAGAGTGCTGCTCTGAAGAGGACGTTACCGATGAGCGATATCAGTCAACCGCAAGCTAGTCTGTGGGAGCAGATCAAGCCCTATGTGGCCACGCCATGGACCATTACGATATTGGCGCCGATCCTGGTGGCAATCTTGGATCCCGGCAATCTGGAGAATGTTGTCTCATTTGCTATCCGCGCCTTCATGGGCACGCTGCCCTATATCACCTTCGCGGTCCTATTGATCGCCGGCCTCAAGGCGGCTGGCGCGGAAGCGGGCATTGCGCGCGCCTTTCAGGGGCGGGAAAACAAGATGATTGTCCTGGCCGCTCTGTTTGGTGGCTTGGCACCGTTCTGCTCCTGTGAAGTCATTCCTTTCATTGCCGGCCTGTTGGCGCTGGGTGCACCGCTCTCAGCGGTGATGGCTTTCTGGCTCTCCTCGCCGCTGATCGATCCCCCAACCTTGCTCATCACAGCTGGTGCACTGGGGTGGTTATTTGCCATCGGCAAGGCCGTGTCTGCCGTAGCGCTTGGCCTGTTTGGCGGTTTCGTGATCAAAATGCTGATCAGCAGCGGTCAATTTGCCGAACCGCTTAAAGTTTACAAGCAATCCGGTTGCGGGTGCGGACCCAACCCATTTGACGGCAAGCCTGAATGGCGTTTTTGGCAGAGCGAAGAGCGCCGCAGCGTCTTCAAAAGCGAGTTCGTTGCCAATGCGATCTTCCTCATCAAGTGGTTGGCCTTGGCCTATGTGCTGGAAGCTCTGCTGGTGAGTTATGTGCCTGCATCGGCGATTGCCACACTGGTCGGTGGAGAAGGTATTGTACCGATCGCCACCGCGGCCTTAGTCGGCATGCCAGCCTATCTCAACTCCTATGTCGCGCCGCCCTTGCTGGCGGGCCTGATTGAGCAGGGTATGAGCAATGGCGCGGCAATGGCCTTTATGGTGTCGGGTGCGATCAGTTCTATTCCTGCTATGGCGGCCGTTTGGTCGTTGGTGAAGCGTCAGGTTTTCATCGCCTATCTCGGCCTCGGGATCAGCGGCGCGATCATCACGGGTTTGACGTTCCAGATGCTGGTCTAGTCGCTCGGTTCTCCTAGCGCCGCTTGGGTGCCAACAGCTTCAAGCGGCGGTTAAACGGGCGATACTGGCCACGGTCGTAGTTGCGATTTCGCCGAATATTGATTTGCTCCAGGCGCTTCTTGATCGCCTTCTCCTGAGCTTTCACGGCCGAACAACTGCCCTGTGGGCGAATGCGCCGTAACGCTCGATGCAACTCATTGGCAAATTGTTTGTAATAGCGCCCATGCTGATTTTCATGGGTCCGGATCATCCGGTGAATGGCTCGCCAGCGATTGAGATGGTTGCGGCGTAGCCGTTCGGGTTTGGATAACCGCGGCAGAATATAGCTGATGCGCATGGTGACGGACGCATCCTCTACGTGACAGCGCCCGTCTTTCTTTTTTGTTTTAACAGATGCTCGAAAGCGGTAATCCGCCATTCCCAATGCGCGCCGGCCATGCAATTCGGAGTGGGGGCCGTTGCGTTTCATAGATTTGACAACTGCCTGGATGGTATCTCCCGATACCCGGTAGGTGCGGGTTTTTTCAGAAATGCTGACGGTCCCGGCCTGTACGGCCGAAGACAGAACCATCGTCATCATCATGACCATGCCCAGCGCCCACATAATCTCACCCTATTGCAACAAGAAAATCCCCAAAGTGCAGCCTCGCCGATACCATTCAGTCACGCGTCGATGCAACGAGCCGAATATTTGTTGTCGATGGAGGGTTTTGAAACCGTCCCGCTGAGCCATCCCGGTAGTCATTGAATGGCCCACTGTCGAGGAAGCGTTTCTTGCCCGCCTCGTCGCGAAATTCGAGCACCGCGATAAAGCGGGTGGGATCATCTGTTTCGAAGGCGGTGTAGCTGTAGCCCTCGTCCGCAATCTCCTTGAGACCCTCTACAAAACTCGTCAGCGCTTCCTTTTGAGCGTCAGCCATGCCCTCGACGATGGTGTATTCTACCAGCAAGCTCATCTTCGATTTCCCTTCCAGCGTTGAACCAGATGCTGAAAGGATAGCCGCGCAACGGGCCGCGCGACAAGGTTTTGGGGTTTTTGCCCAGGTTGAGGCGGGATCGTCTAGGTGTGGTGACCCGACTAAGCGGCCTTGCTTTGAGGTGCGGGCAGGGGGCTTTTGCTTCGCGATGCGTCTGCATTAATGGACATCTCGTGGTCCTGCACCCATTCCACCAATTCATCCACTGGCAGGCTTGGTGAGAACAGGAAGCCTTGCAATGTGTGGATACCACAGGCTGCCGAGCGGCTTGCATGGCGTGACGTCTCAACGCCTTCAGCGACTGTTTCACAGCCCAGTTTGTCAGCCATCGACACAATGCAGTTCATCATCCATGCGACGCGACGGTCCTTACCCGCATTGATGATGACCGAGCGGTCGATCTTCAAGCTGTCGACCGGCAAGCTGCACAAGCGGGCAATGTTTGAATAGCCGATGCCAAAATCATCAATGGCGATCTTGTATCCCCGTTGGTGCAGCGCGTTGATCGCTTTCTCTACGTTCTTGTCCGAGGAGAATATGGCGTCTTCGGTGATTTCAAGTTCCATATTGCTTGGAGAGAAGCCCTTGGCCTTTTCGGTTTTGCTGAGAAACTTGACGATGTCGGTCGACGAGAAGTGCTCGGAACCGATGTTCACGGCAACCGACAAGTCCAGGCCTCTGGCACTCCAGGCCTTGTGGTCGTCCATGGCTTGCGAAATCACCCACTCACCCAGCTGTTTGATGACAGGGGAGTTGGAAATGGCCGGTATCCATTCGTCCGGTGGAATGCGACCCAGGATTGGATGGTTCCAGCGCACCAGTGCCTCAACACCGGTGACTTTGTGGTCGCTGGCGCGAACTTTGGGCTGATATTCCAGCTCCAACTGGCCTTCGATGATGGCGGTTTCGACCTGGCCCCGAATCTCGGACGCGGTCATCGTACCAATCGCGGCACTGTAGATCTCATGCTGGCCCTTGCCGGATTTCTTTGCATGACACATGGCGATGTCGGCGAATTTCAACAGTTCAGCCAAGGAATGGCCGTCGGTTGGGAAACGGGAACAGCCCACGCTGACGCTGCGTTTGGCGATGAACGACATGTTCTTCGAAGGTGCTGACATCTCCTTGTTCAGCTTCTTGAGGAAACGCTTGGTTTCAGTGACGCCTGTCAGAGCCGGGAATACAATGACGAACTCATCGCCGCCGATGCGCGCCAGAATTGGCTTCTCGACGTTGGCTCTGTCAGCAAACAGTTTGTCGTAGTGATCGAGCGTCAGGCGCTCCATCTTGGCGGCGCAATCGCGCAGGAAATTATCGCCCACAGTGTGGCCGTGCAGGTCGTTGATCTGTTTGAAGTCGTCGACGTCAACAAAAATGAGGCTGCCGCCCTGGCTGCGCGCGACATCATCGCCCATGAGATCGGCCATCAATTCGCGCAGCTTGTCGCGATTTGGCAGACCGGTGACAGTGTCGGAATAGGCCAGCGTGACGATCTTGTCGTTGGCCTTGGAAACCTGCGATAGCATGTCGTTGTAGTTCTGGTTGAAGTGGCCAATCTCCTTGATCGGGATCAGACCGGGAGTGATATCCGTCTTTGAGAGCTTCTGCTCGCGGGCGTTGCGCCGCATGGAGCGCAGCAATTGTTCAATTGGGTAGGCCAGCGAATTGACCAACACCATTGCAAACAGAATGGCGATAAGGAAGCCGGCACCCAGGGTCATCAGAACCGTCTTGTTGTTGTCGAACACCTTGTCGTAAAGCTCTTCTACGGGCTGAGGGATCATGACACCCCAACCTGGTCCCTTCACACTGGTAAGACCGGCGATCATGTCGCCTTTCAGGGCTGGCGAGTAGAACTGCTCGATGCCAGTCTCGCCATTCATCATACGTTGAACGGCAGAAACTTTCGCAATGTTCTTGCGTGCGGCGATCCAGCTGTCCAGCGGATGAGACAACACGTTGCCGAAGCTGTCGACAATCGCCGCATGTCCCTTTTTGCCAAAGGCGATTGATTTGCCCAATTCGACAAAATACTGGGTGTTGATGACGGCAATGGCGATGTTCTGATCATGCCGGTGTACCGCCAGCATGATGTTTTGGCCGCTCTTGCTGGCCATGACTTTCGAAAAGGTGGTCTCGCCGTTTTTGGCAATCTTGCGGCCCGCGGCCAGAATGTCAGCGTCGATGCCTTGATTGGTCATTTTCTTGCTGACATCCGCGCGCGCGACGATCTTGTCGGTGACATCGCTGACGACGAGTACGCACATCATATTGATGCTGGACATCAGGGCCTCAAGGTTGGCCGGTTCCTGTCCTTTCAGCAAACTGGTTGAGATCGATTCAAACGTGCCCACCAAATCGGTGTGATAGCGCTCCAGCGCGGCACCGACATTCTGGGCCAGCAACAGATGGCGATCTTCGACTTCGGCAAATTCCCGATTGAGCCCTTGCGTGAAGGACATCCAGCCAAAGATTGCAGACGGCACCATGGACGCCGTCAGAAACGCCATGATCAAAATCGATCTGATATGCATTGTTCGCTCCTATTAGGAGCCAACAGCTTAAAAATGAGGCACTTGACCATTGGTTAAGGACACAATTTCGCTGTACTTGGGGTTAAGGCCGTCTTTAGGAATTCTCGAAAATGGTCATGATTTGACGAAATTGAGCCAACAAAGCGGGTTTAGCGCTGGATTTTGCTTAGAATTTCGACAAATCGATCGCAATCAGCCTCATTGTTGTAAACGTGAGGGCTGATCCGCAATCGGCCAAGTCGGGGCGCCGCAAAGGCCCGATGCTGTTGCAATGTCGCTTCCAGATTCTCGGGCATGCCGTCCGGAAAGCCCAGACTGAGTATATGCGGCGAACGAAATTGCCGGGGCAGCATGGTGACGGGAACCTGCTTTTCAAGCAGGCCCTCTTCGATGCGATCGGTATATTTTTGAATGGTCTGCGAAATGTTCTGAACGCCCCAAGACTGGATCAGCTTCATGCTGTGGGTCGCCATGCCCAGCGTCACAAAGAAATCGCGCTCTCCCATGTCGAAACGTGCGGCGCCTTCAATAAAGTCGAGATTGGTGAAGTGTTGATCATCCTCAGCCACCACCCGTTTGCGAGCATAGCTTGTCTGTTCCAGGGGAACGGCTTCCTGATGGCGTTTGGCAATGTACAGGAAGGAACGTCCATAGGGACCCAACAGCCACTTATAAGTTGGAAAGATCAGGAAGTCCGGGTCCAGCTTGGTCACGTCAATTGGTACGGCGCCAACCGAGTGGGTGGCATCCACCAACAGCATCGTACCGAGCTTTTTGGCTTCCGCTTGCACCAGATCCAGGTCAATCGATCCGCCATCTGACCAGTGGAGGGACGAGATCGACAGCAGCGCTGGAGGCGCTGCCCCACCTGAAGAAAGTACTTCGAGCACGGCGCTTGTCCAATCGCCATTGTCGCCGCGGCTGATCGCTTCAACTTTCAGTTCTTCGCCTTCACTGCGAGTCATCCACTCAAGAACCGGGGAAGAATGATCGTCTTGCAAGGTCAACACCCGGCTTCCTGCCGGGAGGTTCAATGCTTTGGCCGCTGTGGAAACGCCGTATCCTACTGAGGAAATAATGGCGATATCGTCGCTGGATGCGTTGATCAGCGCTGCAGCGGCGGCGCGCGCATCTTGAAACTCGCGTTCATCCAGGCCGCTCGGGAAATCCCAGGGGCGCGATTTGGTTTCAACACCCTTCTTGCCCTGCTCGACCGTCGACAGGGGCAGGGGGCTCCAGGCTGCCGCATTGAAAAACGTTACATCCAGGGGAATGTCGAAAAGTTCACGCTTAGAAGGCAGCATGGCAACTCCTGTTTATGACCTAACTGGATCCTTGTGGGGGCAGTTTAGGCGATCGGGTGACAATTCTGAAATAACCAATCCCTGATCAACAATATCAGGCGGGATCGCTTTGCCGGTCACCAGGGCGGCCGCCAAGCGAGCCAGCGCCGGGCAGGTCTGAATGCCATATCCGCCTTGTCCGGCCAGAATGAAAAAGCTGTTTGACGGATCGGCAAAGCCAACCACAGGAACTCCGTCAGCGACAAAGCTGCGCAACCCTGCCCAACTGGATTTTGGTCGGGTAATGGGGAAGTTGAAAGCCTTTTCGATCCGGTCGATACCGATGGCAATGTCCAATTCTTCAGGTTGGGCGTCGCATGGCGGTGATGGTGTTTCATCGGCAGGTGACAAAACCAACTGCCCGGCCTCTGGCTTGATGTAGAACTGTTCATCCACGTCGGCTGTCATCGGCAATGAGGCGATGTCAAAACCTGCGGGAGGATCCACGACGATCATTGTGCGCCGTTTGGGGACCAGGCCAATCGCGGCAAGGCCTGCCATTGTATTGATGTCGTCCACCCAGGCGCCCGCCGCGTTAATGATGATCGGAGCCCGATGGGTTCCTGCACTCGTCTCGACTTGCCAATCCGCTGCAGCTTTGGCGATTCCTTCGACCCGCGCATTGGTGAAGAGGCGACCAGAATTGGACTTGAACTTGCGCAGATAGGCTTGGTGCAGGGCGTCGACATCTATGTCGTAGGAATCGACATCGAGAATACCGGCGGCTGCATAGCCGGGGCGCAGCAGGGGGTTGAGGTCTTCAACCTGAGATGCCGTCAAATCTTGTATTGGGGTGTTGGCTGCGACTTCTTCCTTTAGCTTGTCAAGCGATTCCAGTTGATCGCCACGCGCCATCATCAAAACAGGCCGAGGAGAAAGCAGGCGATCGACACCTAATGTACTGACTGGATCCAGGAACGCTGCCGCCGATGCGCGCGTCAGTGCTCGGATGGACGGCGGCCCGTAGCTGGGCACAAATATCGCCGCTGACCGGCCCGTAGTGTGGTAGCCCGGTTGGCTTTCCATCTCGAGTAGCGACACCTTTGCTTGCTGGGCAAGTTCAGCTGCGACTGAGGCGCCGGCAATGCCTGCGCCGATGACAATGATTTCGCTTTCGACCGTCCTGGCGGCGGTCACGGCTGCAGACCTATCGGTCCAGCCGGGGCATCAAACTGCCGCTGCAGTTCCGGCCAGCGATCAAGCACTTGCTGAATTGCGGGGAATTGCGATGGCACCATGGCCCCGTCTTTCCAAAGCGCCTTGCCGTCGATTTCGATCGTTGGGTCGAGAACC
>JABSRX010000099.1 GCA_013214695.1 Rhizobiaceae bacterium
AGACCGTGCAACGCACCGGACGGCTCGTAGCGGTGGACATTGCCAAACTCTGCCATTTTCACTGGCAGCTCGCGATACGACCGCAGGCCGTTCTTGAATATCTGTACGTGTCCGGGACAGTTCATCGGTTTGATTGCAAACTGGCGCTCGTCCTCGGTGACCGTGGTGAACATGTTCTCGCGGTACCAGTCCCAGTGACCGGAGGTCTGCCACAGGGCTTTGTCGAGAATCTGCGGTGCGTTCACTTCATCGTAGCCATGTTCCTCGATACGGCGACGCATGTAGTTCACCAGGTTCTGGAACACCCGCCAGCCCTTTGCGTGCCAGAAGACAACACCCGGCCCTTCTTCCTGGAAATGGAACAGATCCATTTCCCGACCGAGTTTGCGGTGGTCGCGTTTCTGCGCTTCTTCCAGCATGAAGAGATAGTTCTTCAACTGCTTCTCATCGGCCCAGGCGGTGCCGTAGATCCGGCTCAACATCTGGTTCTCGCTCTCACCACGCCAATAGGCGCCGGCCACATTCATCAGCTTGAAGGCGCTGCCGACATTGCCTGTCGATGGACCATGGGGCCCCAGACACAGGTCGAGCCACTCGCCCTGCTTGTAGATGTTCAGGTTCTGGTCGGCATCGATCGCGTCGACCAGTTCGACCTTGTAGCTCTCGCCGATCTTTTCGAAATGCGCTTTGGCGTCATCGCGGCTCCAGACCTCCTTGGTGAAGGGGGCATTGCGGGCGATGATCTGGCGCATCTTCTTTTCGATGACTTCGAGATCTTCGGGAGTGAACGGCTCGGCGCGATCAAAGTCGTAGTAGAAACCATTTTCGATCACCGGACCAATGGTCACCTTGGTATCAGGCCACAGTTCCTGAACCGCCTCAGCGAGAACATGGGCGCAATCATGCCGAATGAGCTCAAGCGCCCGTTCATCGGTGCGTGTGACGATCTCAATTTTCCCTGAATAAAGAATTGGTTCCGCCAAGTCTTTCAAGTCGCCATTCAATGTGTAAGCGACGGACTTCTTGGCCAGAGATTTGGAAATGCCCTCGGCAATCGCGCGACCGGTTACGCCGGCGTCGAATTCACGTACCGAACCGTCAGGAAATTCCAAAGAAAGGGGGGATTGGGCTGGATCTGCCATCATATGCTCCTGTATCCAGTCCCGCATACAGCGCGGGTGGTTGATTTATGGCACTGCTCTTAAGCGAAGCCCCGATTCAGGTCAACGCACTGTTTTGAAACTGTTCAGTCTGGCACAGGGTCATGTTCATGGGAGCCTTCGATGCGCCGCCAGGGACCACACCGGGCCAGTCGATGGGCCGCAAGTCTACCGCCCCGCCACAGACCATGACGGGCAATCGCTTCATAGGCATATTCTGAACAGGTGGGCATGAAGCGACAGGAATTGCCGATGAAGCCAGACAGCGTCAGCTGATAGAAACGCACAAGACCAACGCCCAGAAGCCTTCCCGGCGTTTTCGGCCAGGGTCCGTCATAATTGCGTCGATAGGGTTTTGCCGGCTCAGGCAACTTCGCTCTGCTTGTCCAGCGCCTGTTGCATGGCGCTGACCACCGCATCAAAAGCCAGCATAGTTGAGGCATGGCGGGCCCGGTAATCGCGCACCGGCTCCAAGAATTTCAACTCCTCAAACTTGCCGGTTGGTGGTGGTCCGTTTTCCTTCAACATGGCCAACATCTGCTGACGCGCTGTGCTCAGTTCTTCAAAGGAAGCGCCAATGACATTCTTGGCCAAAATGGCCGACGATGCCTGGCCCAGCGCGCAGGCTTTCACATCCTGCGCATAGTCCGTGACAACACCATTTTCCTGCTGGATGTCGACAACCACAGTTGAACCACAAAGCTTGGAATGCGCCTTGGCCGTCGCATCGGGATTGTCGAGGCGACCGATGCGCTCGATGTTGCCGGCATGGTCGAGAATTTTCGCATTATAGACGGAATCAATGCTCATTAATGTGCAGGCTCCAAAAACGCCCATTCACCCTGCGACGATCGATACCGCATTAGTGCTTGGCAGTGGCTTTGTTTCCCCTATATTAGGTGGTGAGGACGCGATTTCAAACAGAGTTTTTGAACCTGCGTCCAAATGTGGTCACCGTGCCGAAAGGCCCCGGAACCAGCTTGTTGCCCCAATCGTCGGCACCAACAATGGCGCAGACGATAGCCCCAAAGAGAGGTTGGCATGAGCGGTTCGCCGGTTTTTGAAAAACCTAACTGCTCGAAATGGAATACCTCTGATGGACCAGATCGTCGATAAGACACTGCTGAATATCATTTCAGATGAAGCCAACCGCGACATTGCACGCCCGACGCGTCAGGAAGCGGAAGCGGCTGTACGCACCCTGCTTTTGTGGACCGGAGACAATCCCGAACGCGAAGGACTGCTCGACACCCCTGCCCGCGTGGCGAAAGCCTATCGCGAGCTGTTCAGCGGCTATGGTGAAGATCCCAAAGAAGTTCTGGGCCGAACTTTTGAGGAAGTCGCCGGTTACGAAGATATGGTGCTGGTCAAGGACATTCCTTTCCACTCCCATTGTGAGCACCACATGGTGCCGATCATCGGCAAGGCCCATGTCGCCTATCTGCCCGATGGCCGTGTCTTGGGACTGTCCAAGATCGCCCGGGTTATCGAGATTTTTGCCCGTCGTCTGCAGACCCAGGAAAGCATGACCGCCCAGGTCGCCCACGCCATTCAGGATGCCCTGCAACCGCGCGGCGTTGCTGTGCTGGTTGAGGCCGAACATATGTGCATGGCCATGCGTGGCATTCGCAAACAGGGTTCAACCACGCTGACCACGACCTTTACGGGCGAATATCAGGAAGATCCGCACGAACAGATGCGGTTCATGACCCTGATCCGCTAGCCAAGACCTCGGCCGCCGCAGACTGCCCATCGCAGCCTTTTGAAGCAGGCGCTCAGCACACGACGAGATAAACTATGGCAAAATCCGATCCAGAGGCACTTGAACGGGAAACCGGCCTCAAGTTGATGCCGAAATTTGATTCCAACGGTCTGGTCACCGCCGTGGTGACTGACACGCGCACCGGGCTCGCCCTGATGCTCGCCTACATGAACGAAGAAGCACTGACACTCAGCGTCACCACCGGTGAAGCTCATTTCTACAGCCGGTCACGGGCTGAGATCTGGCACAAGGGCGGCACGTCGGGGAATGTTTTGAGCATCGATGAAATCCGCATCGACTGTGATCAGGACGCCATTTGGGTATCGGCCACACCCAAGGGACATGGCGCGGCCTGCCACACGGGTCAGAAGTCCTGCTTCTATCGCCGCATCGTCGAAAAGGACGGTGAAATCGTGCTCGAACATACCGGCGAAAAGCCGCTGTTTGATCCCAAGGACGTCTATTAATCTTGATCATAAGATCGCCTTGGCGATGCCCTTTTAATCTCCTAACAATTATTTGGCGGCAAAATGGAGATGGACAAAGGGAAGTGTCATAATGCTGCGCGCGGACGTAGAAAACATCGCTGAACATTTGCAGCCCGGTCATGCCACGGAAGGCAACCAACCGGGCATTGCTTTGGCATTTGGCGGTGGCGCTGCCCCGGGCTGGGCCCATATTGGCGTGCTGCGCGCTCTGGAAGAAGCGCAAATCCCCATCAAGATGATCGCCGGCACATCAATCGGTGCTCTGGTCGGCGGTTGCTATCTCGCCGGCAAATTGGACGAGTTGGAAGAATTTGCCCGCTCGCTGACACCGCGTCGCATTGTCGGCTTTCTCGATCTGAGCCTGCGCGGCGCCGGATTGATATCGGGATACAAGCTTGCAGAGCGCATGGAAGAGCATATGGGCAATGTGCGCATTGAGCATCTGCCCAAACCTCTGGTCTGCGTTTCCACTGAAATCAGCAGCGGTCATGAGATCTGGCTCAGCCAGGGTCCGCTGATCGACGCGATGCGCGCCTCCTATGCCCTGCCCGGCATTTTTGAGCCGGTCAAAATCGGCAACCGGGTTCTGGTGGATGGCGCGCTGGTCAATCCGGTACCGGTTTCCGTTTGCCGGGCGTTTGAGGCCGACGCGGTTGTGGCGGTCAATTTGTCATCCGACAGCTTTGGTCGAGGTACCGTGGTGCGCAATGCCAGCACCGAGTTCGGCGACGTGGTCACCTTTCCCGGCAAAGCCAGCGCTAAGGAGCGCAAGGCGTTGAGCCGGCTCGGCAAGACGCTGGGCATTACCGGTGTCATGGTCGACGCTTTCAACATCATTCAGGACCGTATTTCCCGCTCGCGGCTGGCCGGTGATCCACCGGATATCTCTCTGCGCCCGGCGGTTGGCGAAATCGGTCTGGCCGATTTTCACCGAGCAGATGAAGCGATTGCGGCCGGATATGAGGCGACCAAGCATCAGGTGCATCGCCTGCGTGCCCTGTCGACAGCCCGGGCGGCCACCGACAGCTAACAATCAGAACTGATTTTGCTCGAACGGGTTTCGCGGCGCTTTGGCGACGGGATCAAACGCGGCAAAGAACAGCCAGCCAAACAGGAAACCGCCCATATGGGCCTCCCAGGCAATCTGTCCCTCGACACCGAGCGGGATGATCCCCGAACCGGCCAGGAAATTGAACGCGAACCAGATCACCACAAACGTCATGATGCTGCGGTTCTGCAGAGACTGGATCAACGACAGTGCCGGGCGCCGGATAGCAATTTCCATCGGCTGTCCCGGCGCAAAGGCAAATCGCACCGCAGCACCCATACAGGCAGACACCGCGCCTGACGCTCCGATGACCGGTGAATTGCCGTCCATGTGAAACAGGAAATGCGCCAAAGCCCCAGCCGCCGTCGACAGCAGCATGAAGATCAGAAACCGCGAGGCGCGAAGACGACGCGCCACCGCGCTGCCAAACGCCGCCAGCCACACCAGATTGACGATCAGATGGGTCCAGTCGCCATGCAGAAACCCATGCGTCACCGGGCTCCAGTAGATGGACAGCGGCTGCATCAACCGCGCCGGATCCACCTGGTAGAAAATCGGCACAAAGGCGAACACATTCAGCACCCAGAAGTCCTGATCCAATGTCAGCAACTGGGTGCGCACCCCGTGCACCAACACCATCGCCGCCCCCAGCAGCAACACCACGCGCGGAATGTTGAACGCCGGCGGATTGTGGGGTTCTTCCCGATATTCTTCTGGTTGCGGTTGGGCCACGCACAAAACTCAACTGGTTAAAGTTGTTGCTTCTGTAACCGGAAAAAAGCGCCGAGGATATGTCCTTCGAGCAACTCTTTGAAGCTTGGGCAAAAAAATAGCCCGGTGCACTGCACCGGGCTTATCGGTCGGTCCCGAATTCCCGCCCCCCGACGTATTCGAAAAACCAGTGACCAGTTTGTCGAAGCGGTTAGCTGTCTCGCGCTTCGAAAGGAATGCGTTTCAACAACGTCAAACCTCTGGAGTATGCAAAAGTAAATGACAGATTAACGGCTGCGTTGCAATTGAATCCACCGAACTTGGTTAATTTGCTTAACCTTTCGACATGCCGGACCGCACCACCCTGTTTGGCATGAAAAACTGTGGAGCAGCCGTCTGGCCACTGGCTCCAGTTCACCCTGGCACGCAATCTGCAAATTGTATCCCGAAGAGGCCGAATACCGCGCTTTGTGTGTCAGTACGGGACGCAAGGTGTGTCGGCAGGAAACAAGAAGTACAGATTGCAGCCACATGCGCCAAAAGAATACAAAACAGATGCTGAACTACTGGTTGAACCTGTATTGGCAGGCGGGAAACAGCGCCGGTCAAAACAGTCAGCCGATCTGGCCCTCACGCGACGACGTTCAGCCATCTGAATGCCGTTCCCTGTTGGGCAACATGTTCATCCTGGAGCGCAATGGCCCGAATGTGGATTATCGCCTGGCGGGCACCAATCTGTGCCACATGTATGGCCGAGAACTGAAGCAGGAAACCTTTGCCGAGGCCTTTGTAGGCGATGATCAGCGTTCAGCAGAAAGTTGGGTCCACCGACTGGGCCTGGATGACTATATCGTCTTGATCTGCACTTTGGGTGAAACCGAATACAACGATGCCGTCAACATCGAGACCCTGTTGCTGCCGCTGACCCATAATGATCAGCCTGGCAACCGGATTTTGGGCATCACCACCCCTTGTGAGACACCAAGCTGGCTGGGCGCCACACCAATTATCGGCCAATCCATTCGCAGTGTGCGCATATTGCGCCCCTGGGAAGACGCCGGCTCCCACTTCCAGCCGCTGCAGTTTGATGCGCCAAAAGATGTTTTCGGCACCCGTCGGTCCAATGATCACAGCCCGAATATCTTCATGGATCTGAAGAAATCGATTGCTGAGGATGCCGCTGCCCATGAATTTTCGGGCATCAAACAGGTGAAACACCTGCGCGTCATCGAAGGGGGCCGGGCCTGAGGCAAAAAAATTGCCGCTAATAACAAGATAATTCACCCGAATAAGAAGACTTCATTAACCAACCGCGCGGTAAATTTGGGCTGTTGTCAGCGTAGATTGTCCCCTTGCAGTTGCGATTATTCGATGGATCAGGCCGTTTTTCAGTCTCCAAAACCTGCCCCCCATAGCCCTTATCCGTCTACACCCGTAGCTCTTTTCGGGCGTTGCATGCTGCCCAATCAGCTCGAAATTCCGTGCCAGGCGATCGAAATGTCACCCGAGCAGGCGATGCTGGTTTCCGCCCATGCACCGAATATCGGCGACCGCGCGATCATCTATCTCGACAATGTCGGCCGCATCGAAGGCAACATCTCCGGACACTTCTCCGGCGGCTTTGCAATGGAGATTGATTGCACCCCGCGCAAACGGGACAAACTGGCCGGGCTTATCAAGCAACACAGAGCCCAGGACGACTTCGGTCATGACAACCAGCGAGCCCATCAGCGCATCGCTCCGAAGAACACAAATTCCGAGCTCAAGCTGGCAGACGGTCGCGCCTATCCTATTAAAATCATTGATATTTCTCTGTCAGGCGCCGCGATCAGCATCGACGTAAAACCGGCCATTGGATCGAAAGTCTGGCTGGCTGGAATGGAAGGCACCGTGGTGCGCCATTTCCAGGAAGGCATCGGCATGCAGTTTGCAGTCGTGTCCGATCAGTCGACCGTTACCCGCCGCTTCGGCTAGCCCACTTCCCCATCGCCGGCCTCATACGCGCGCGTACGCGTAGGCGCAGCGCAATCCATGATCCCTGCAGGTCTGCCCAACCAGCTTGAACGCGCGCCCATGTGACGTAGGCATCGCCTATCTCTCCTCGCTGCATGCCTGGTCTCAGCCACGAGCGCTGGCCGAACCGCCCTCGCCAATTTACTTAAAATTTGAATCAATTTTGACTCAAATACACCTAAAATTTGATTCAAACCTTCTAAAAAACTGTTTTAAATCAGAGCTTTATTTCTAATCGGGCATAAAAATCACTGTGTCAGGTTTCTCGCCATGGACGGGAGACCTAAAACACATGACTACATTCAAAAAAACAATCATGGCAGCGACCATGATCTTCGCAGGGACGCTAACACCAACTCTTTCCGCTTATGCAGCCAAGCACATGCCAACAGGCGGCCGCACATCGCAGCCCATTGGACATGCCTATTTCTGTGAGCAATTGCCACAAGAATGCCAGGTTCGCAGCAGGCAGACTTCAGCACCAGTCCTGACCCGCAAACGCTGGGCCGATCTGGTTGAAGTGAACAATTATTCCAACCGTGCCGTCGCACCGGTAACCGACCTCGACTATTACGGTGTTGAAGAGCACTGGACATATCCGAAGTCTTACGGCGACTGCGAGGACTATGTCTTGCTGAAGCGCTACATGCTTCTGCAGCGCGGCTGGCCGGCATCGAGCCTGCTGATCACTGTCGTGAAGCAACCAAACGGCGACGGACACGCTGTTTTGACCGTGCGCACCGACCGTGCTGACTTTGTGCTCGACAATCTCGATAACAAGATCAAGCAGTGGGACAAGACTTCCTACCGCTTCCTGAAGCGCCAGTCGGTCAAGCATACCGGACACTGGACCAAAATTCACGATCGGCGCGTACAAGTCGCCCGATACTAAAACAAATCGACGGGCAACCGACGACACCAATTGACCTGGTCGCGTCCCCACTTCCCCGTCCCCACCGAGACCAGGTCACTGGGGCTGGTTTGCATGACGCAAACCGGCCCCTCTTTATTTGACGAGCTTTAGTCCGGCCCTGAAGCGGCGGCTGTTTTGAACATAGTGTTTGGCAGCAAAGGCAATCTGCTGCTGGGCCTTTTCGTCCAGCGTCTTGAGAACCTTGCCGGGAGCGCCCAATACCAGCGACCCATCGGGAATCTTCTTGCCCTCGGCGACAAGCGCCCCCGCGCCCACCAAGCAGTTCTTGCCGATCACCGCGCCGTTCATCACGGTGGCGCCCATGCCAACCAGCGATCCGTCACCGATTGTACAGCCATGAATGATCGCCTTGTGGCCGATGGTGCAGTTGCGCCCAATGGTCAGCGGATAGCCCATATCGGTGTGCAAACTGCACAGTTCCTGGACGTTTGATCCCTCGCCGACCAAAATTTCCTCATTATCGCCGCGTAGAACGGCGCCAAACCAGATATTGGCATCCTGGTGCAGCGTCACCTTGCCGATCAATGTCGCACAGGGCGCGACCCAGCAATTGTCATTAGGGGTGGTCTGGCCTGCCAGATCTGGCGAGACACCATCGAGTTCATAAATGGGCATAACACGGTTCCAATTGTTTTCCCCTCTAAACCTCAGCCAAGCTTGCTTGACAAGGCATGACCACCTACAGGCAAGGAGAGCCGTCTAAATCCATCCTCAAACACCAACGAAGAACCCGCGCTTGTATTTCTGGATTAAGATTCTTGTTTTTTTGCTCCTCGTCGCCCTGGGCCTCGGCGGTGGTGTCTATTGGGTAAAATCCCGAATCGCCAACCACGGCTTTACGGAAGTGGCGGAAACCCGCCAGTTCATCATCGGCAATGATGTGCTGGAAATTCCGCTCAACCTGATGCGACTGGCATCGCAGCGGGAGCAAACCGTACTGAAACAGGCCGACCTGGTGATGTTTGCCGGCGACGGCAGCGGTTTTACCAATGATAATGCGGGCGCGTTTTTGCGTCCCGACCGGGCCCAGGACCTCATTTTCATCACCGTGACACCGCGGGAACTGCATCTGGAGATGAACGATCGCCTGCAGCCGATCTATTCCAAACTGCTGTCGACCTTCACCGCAGATGGTCCGGCGGGACTGGTGATCAAACCGTTCCGCCAGGGAACCGGTTATGATGGCGAGGAACTGGCGATTTCAACGTCGGCGAGCCGCCCCTGGGTCGCCCGCTGCCAGAAGGCGGAAAACGTGCAATACCCCAATTGCATGCGGGACTTCTTCATGGGATCAGGCCTGACGCTGCGATTCCGCTTCGCTCGGGTCCTGCTGCCGCAATGGCAGGCGGTCGAGGCGCTGGTGCAGAACCGAATGGCCAATATGGTCGTCACCGGCAGATAAGCTGCGGCAACCAGCCCGCCGCGCTCACTCGTCAGGCATCAGGTCGATATCAAGGATCGCCATGTTGAAGATCTGGGTGCCTTCGGCGTTGGAATCGTCATCATAGATGACCCCCAGAAACTCGTCGCTCTTGTAGACTTCCACCGAATCCGCCTTGTTGGCGCGCTTGCGCACCTCCACCGTCTGCGAATTGAAGATGGTCTGGAAATGCACTACCATCTCGTCATAGGGCTGATCCGGCACCTCCTTGGAGAAGCTGTAGGACAGTTCGCCCTCATCTTCGTCCCGCTCAATACGCGCAAAGAACTGCTGGCCCATGGCCACCAGCGCCTGTTCATCGTCTTCAGGGTGCTGCAGCACGGTCAGTTCGGACGTATTGAACAGCCGGCACAGGTAATCCGTCAGACTGTCGATTTCGGATTGAGTCAGCATAGTCATTCCATCATGGCGCTTAGATAGGCGCTGATTACGCCAATCTATGCCCTGCTCGCAAGGGTGGCGGCGCGCCACCCAAAGCTTATTTGTCGTCGGCCAGGATCTGATCCATGGTGCGCGAGGGTTGCGAGCAACCTGCGACGCCAACAACCCGCGCCGGCACACCGGCAACGGTTGTTTTCGGCGGCACGGGCTTCACGACCAGCGCACCGGCAGCAACCCGCGAGCAGGCGCCCACTTCGATATTGCCGAGCACGATGGCCCCGGCGCCAATCAGCACACCGTTCTTCACCTTGGGGTGACGATCGCCCTCTTCTTTACCGGTACCGCCCAGCGTCACGCCCTGCAGAATCGAGACGTCGTCGCCGATCACCGCTGTTGCGCCAATGACGATTCCGGTGGCGTGATCCATGAAAATGCCACGGCCCAGTTCCGAAGTCGGATTGATATCTGTCTGGAACACCTGGCTGGAACGGCTCTGCAGATAGAGTGCAAAGTCCTTGCGCCCCTTCTTCCAAGACCAATTGGCCAGCCGGTGGGTCTGGATGGCATGGAAGCCCTTGAAATACAGGATCGGTTCGATGAACCGGGTGCAGGCCGGGTCGCGATCGTAGACCGCGGCCACATCAACACGCACGATTTCAGACCATTCCGGCCAATCGGTGCGCATTTCATTGAACACATCGCGAATCATCGCGGCCGGGAATTCCGGCGTATGCAGGCGCTCACAGATGCGGTGAAAGATGGCGTCTTCCAGTGTCCGCTGATTCAGCACATTACCGAATACAAAACTGCCCATGGCCGGGTCGTTATCGATAATGGCCTGCGCTTCTTCACGAAGCTTGACCCAGACAGGGTCGAGTTGAACCACGCCCTGATCTGCCGATTTGGAACCTTTGACCGCTGAAACCTCGCTCACCATAGTGATATCCTCATGTCGGTGCGTCTTGCGTCTTGTCATTACATAGGTCATGGCAATGACAGCTTAAAGGCAAAAATGAAGGTCGCGACGAAATGAGTCAAATGCACGTCGAGGGGCAACTCGCTGACAACATCGGATATTTGCTGATTTCGAACCCCAAAAAGTTCAATGCCCTGCCCCAATCCGGCTGGTTGAGCGTGCAACCAGCGGTGAACAAACTGCTCGCTTCGGGCGCGCGGGTGGTGGTTGTCAAAGGCGATGGCGGCAACTTTTGCGCTGGCGCCGATATTTCAGAATTCGACGTCGTACGGCGCAATGCCGAGACGGCCCGGGTCTATGAAGCCAGCAATGTTGAGGCGTTTGCGGCGATCCGCGAATGCCAGGTGCCGACCATTGCCCATATCGAAGGCTATTGTCTGGGCGGCGGCTTTGGTCTCGCAGCGGCCTGTGACCTGCGGTTGGCCAGCCAGGAGGCTCAGTTTGCGGTTCCGGCGGCGAAATTGGGCCTCGGCTATCCGGTAGACGCCATGGCCGACATTGTCGAAGCGGTCGGCGCGCAAAATGCCAAACGGTTGATGTATGCCGCCGAGCGGTTCACCACAGCCGAGATGAAGGAAATGGGGTTTCTGCTTGAAGTGCTAGAGGATAGCGCTGCGTTGGGGCACAAGGTCACCGAACTTGCCGCCAAAATCGCTCAGTTGGCCCCCCTCACCCACAAGGCGACCAAGACCACGGTGCGCGCCCTGCGCAGCGGTGATTTTGCGTCCGCCAAGGCGGCGAGCGATGCAACCTTTGACAGCGCAGACTATGCCGAGGGCCGCGCCGCGTTTCGTGAAAAGCGGGCGCCGCAGTTTAGCGGAGAATAGCTAGGCCAGACCCTGCTGCTCCAGAAAGTCGATAACCGCAGCAGCAAAAATATCGTTGCGGTCCCCTGCCACCATGTGCCCGGCGTCCGAGACGTCGACATATTTGGCATGGGGAACGAGGGCCAGAAACTCGTCGGCATCCTCCTGCGACACCAGTTCCGACTTGCCCCCGCGCACCAGCAGAGCCGGCGCCGAAATGGTTTTCGCGGCGGCGAGCAAAACCTCAATTCGCGTATCGCTGCCGGTCATAATGCTGCGCGGTCCATCGACAAACGCCGGGTCCCAGTGCCAATACCAGCGGCCATCTTCCCGCTGACGCAGATTCTTGCTCAATCCGTCCAGTGACTTCGGCCGCGCCCGACCCGGCAAATAGGCCGCAATCGCATCAGCGGCGTCGTTGATATCGCCAAAACCGCTGCGCATGGCCTGCGCCATGAATCCCAAAATGCGTTCCACGCCGGTGCTTTGCATGCGCGGCGTGATGTCAACGAGGATGATCGCCGAAAACAGCGGTGGCTCACCTTCCCCAATAACATCCTGCGCCATCATGGCCGAGATGCCCCCCATCGACGCCCCAACCAGGACCGGTGGACGGTTTGAGCGTCCATACTGCTCCGGCAAAGCGCGAGAAATGGCAATCAGATCATCGCGATAGTTTTCAAACGAATAGGCCTTGCTGTCCACCCATTCGCTGTCCCCATGACCGCGTGCATCGACGGTGATGGCAATATTGCCCCGGGCGGCAAGCTGCCGAGCCGCGCCGTTCCAGGAATGACGGGTCTGGCCACCGCCATGCATCATCAGGATCAGCGGATGGTCGTTGCTTGGGTTGGCCACATCGCCAAACACACTGGCCGCCAGTTGGTTGCCTTCCGCACCGGTCAACATCACATCGAGGCGTGCGGGGAGGCGCGCGGGGTCGGTCTCGTTCATATCGCTTACTTTTTGTCCAGAAATTCGATTGCAGCCTGCTTGTAGCTTTCAGCGCCGGTGGCTTTCATGTGATCCAGACCCTCCAGCACCACCGCCTCGGCATTCGGCATCATCGCGACCAGTTCCTCCGGCGAGCCGCCGATATCGTCAATGCTGCCGACGGCCACAAGGGTCGGCACCTTAATCGCAGCCACCATTTCTTTTGTGATCTTTTCCCGCGCCGGGCGGATGCAGGCGGCGAGCGCCAGGCGGTCACTGCGCGTTGCATCGGCAAATTTGCGGAAAGCCATGGCGGTCGGATCGGCAATAGAACTGGGATCGTCGGTTTCCAGGCCGGCCGCAATCAGCTCATGGCCGCCGCTACCGCCAAAAATCCGGCTGCCCATGCCACCATAGACGGCGCGCCGCACCCGTTGTGGCGCCTGATGGCTGATCCAGCAGGTGATTCTGGCCCCCATGGAGTAGCCCATAATGTCGCACTGATCGATCTCGAGATGGTCCAGCAAGGCCAGTGCATCGGCGGCGAATATGTCAGGTCCGTAGTCATCGGCTGAATAGAACTTGCTGCTGCGCCCATGCCCACGATTGTCGATTGCAATCACCCGATAGCCCGCTTCGCTCAGCCTTTTGACCCATCCGGTACCGACCCAGTTGACCTGCGCAGAGGACGCGAATCCGTGAATCAGCAGGATGGTTTTGAGGGGCTCTGTCGCTTCTGTTGAGGGATAGTCGTAATAGGCGATGTCCGCCCGACCAAGTTGCGCAATTTGTGCTGTTGTCATGCAATATTCCAGAGCTAATCCGCCGGAACTCTTGTGCGCAGATTCAGAATTCTTCGCAAGGGGTGGATTGATCCAAAATGACAGCTTTGCAAATGGCACGTCACCCGTTAAACCCGTTTACAGCAAATTTCTCATCGGGCTGGAAAAACAAATGGCAAAATCTGTCGTACCCCATTTTCACAATGACAGCGGCGTGGCTCAGATTTCCATCGGCGTCAAAGAGTTCATGTGTGTCGGTGCAAAAGCGCCGAACGACCATCCCCATGTCTTCCTCGACATGGGCGACGAGAACGAAAAAGTCTGCCCCTACTGCTCAACCCTGTATGTCTACGATGCCAACCTGGCCGCCGACGCGACGAGCCCAGAGGGCTGCCTGTTGTTGGAAGAAGACGCCTAGTTCAGGCGCAACCGGTTGAAACGCGACCGCCGCATAATTGCCATCGCGGGCGCCGGGATTGCCGGCATGACCGCCGCTCTTTTTCTGGAGCGCATCGGTTTTCGCGTTCTGGTTTTTGAAAAGGCGGAAGCCCCGGCCTCCTCCGGTACCGGCATTCAAATCTCCCCAAACGCCTATCGCGTTCTCGACGAATTGGGCCTCGCCCGTTCCGTCAGCACTGTTGGTTTCGCGCCTGACGCCATCGACATCCGAAATGGCCGTTCGGGCAATCAACTGACGCGGTTTGAACTTGGCGAAGCCTGCCTCAACCGGCACGGAGCGCCCTACACCACCATCCACCGGGTCGATCTCGCCCATATTCTGCAAACCGCCTGCGAAGATCGCGAGGATATTGAGATCCTGCGCGGACTGCAGGTGGCTGATCTGACGGTCCATGCCAATGGCCTGACCCTGCTGTGCGAGCGTGAGCACGACTTCTCCGAACATGTGGTCAATGCCGTGATCGGCGCCGATGGCGCCTGGTCGTCGCTGCGCAAATATGTGCATGATGCCGGAACCCCACAATTCACCGGTCGTGTCGCCTGGCGGGTGCTCGTCGACATCGAAAATGTCGACCCGGCCGTGTCACGGACATCGACAGGCCTGTGGCTTGGCCCAAAGTCCCATCTGGTGCATTATCCGGTGCGTGGCGGCCATTTNCTCAACATCATCGCCATCACCCCCTGGGACAAGGATTACGCGCCACGCCGCGGCTGGCTCAACCAGACCGTGGTGGACGATCGCGCCTCGTCCTTTGATATGTGGCAGCCGCATCTGCAGGAATTGATCAACATCCGCGCAAATTGGGGGGGCTGGCCGATCTACGCCACCAGCAAAGTCGGCTGTTTCGCTAATGGACCGCTGTGTCTGATCGGCGATGCGGCCCATGCCATGGTGCCCTTCGCCGCTCAGGGTGGCGCTTGTGCCATCGAAGATGCCTATGTGCTGGCTTCCGAATGCGCCAAGTCGCTGGACGACCTGGCGTCGGCCTTTGTGCGCTTTGAGAAAATCCGCCGTCCGCGGGTCAAGAAGATCATGCAATTGAGCAACAACAACCGCCGCATCTATCACATGTCTCCGCCCCTGGAATGGGGCCGCAATCTCGGCATGAAGATCACTCCGCAGGAAAGCCTGCAGAAGCGCATGGACTGGGTCTACGGCTGGAAGCCGGAACCACAGGACGCGCCGGTTGAATGGCGTCAGGTGATGAAATCCAAACTGACATCGTTCTACAAACGCGCCGAAGACAAGATCATCGAAGAATAGCGGCGATACTGACGCTGCTGCCGCCGCCGCCGCCCCAAACAAAAAACCCGCCGTCGGAATGTCCGAGGCGGGTTTTGATTTTTTAGTGCCTGATGCTTAGTGCAGGATCTGGCTGAGGAACTCTTTAGTCCGCTCATGCTGCGGATTGTCGAAGAATTCAGCAGGCTCGTTCTGCTCAACGATCTGACCGGCATCCATGAAGATAACCCGGTTGGCGACCTGACGGGCAAAGCCCATTTCGTGGGTCACACAGATCATGGTCATGCCTTCTTCCGCCAGCGTCACCATGGTTTCGAGCACTTCCTTGATCATCTCAGGGTCGAGCGCCGAAGTTGGCTCATCGAACAGCATGATGCGCGGGTTCATGCACAGCGAGCGGGCAATCGCCACACGCTGCTGCTGACCACCAGACAACTGACCAGGATACTTGTTGGCCTGCTCAGGGATCTTGACGCGCTCAAGGAAGTGCATCGCGATGTCCTCGGCTTCCTTCTGCGGCATCTTGCGAACCCAGATCGGCGCCAAAGTGCAGTTCTCCAGGATGGTTAGATGCGGGAACAGGTTGAAGTGCTGGAACACCATGCCAACCTCGCGACGAACCTCGTCGATCTTTTTCAGATCGCTGGTCAGTTCGATGCCATCAACGATGATCTGCCCGCGCTGGTGTTCTTCCAGACGGTTGACGCAACGGATCATGGTCGATTTTCCCGATCCGGAAGGACCAGCGACAACGATGCGCTCGCCCTTCATCACTTTCAGGTTGATGTCTCTGAGCACGTGGAAGTCACCATACCACTTGTTCATGTTGTTGATTTCGATGGCCACCTCTGTGTCAGAGATTTCCATTTTCTTTGCAGTGTCTGACATGTGTTTAGTTCCTGTGACCTGTGTCGAGTTTACGTTCGAAATACATGGAGTAGCGGGACATGGCGAAGCAGAAGACAAAGAACACCAGTCCGATGAAGATGGGCAATTCCCAGATGATGCCGTTCCACTCAGCGGTAGAGCGGATTGGCTGCATGATGCCGATCGGGTCGAGCAGACCGATGATCGAAACCAGCGTTGTATCTTTGAACAGGCCAATAAAGGTGTTCACGATACCGGGAATGGAGATTTTCAGCGCCTGTGGCAGCACGATCAAACGTGTTCCCTGCCAATAGTTCAGGCCCAGAGCATCAGCCGCCTCATATTGCCCACGCGGCAGAGCCGCCAGACCACCGCGGATCACCTCAGCCATATAGGCCGCGGCAAACAGGGTGACCATGATGATCACGCGCAGGATCAGGTCGAACGTGGTTCCTGGNGGCAGGAAGTAGTTCAACAAAGTGGACGCCACGAAAAGCAAGGTGATCAGCGGCACGCCACGAATGAATTCGATGAAGCCGACGCAGATCATTTTCACGGTCGGCATGTCCGAACCACGGCCCAGCGCCAGCAGGATGCCAAGCGGCAGCGAGCCGACAATACCCGTCACACCGATGACGAACGTGATCAAGAAGCCGCCGAATTTGGCCGATTCAACCGGTTCCAGAGCGATCGGGATGATGCTTGCGAAAATGTTGGTGACCGGCGTGTGGAGGAAGAAATACCAGATCACCATGAACACCAGTGCCGCAACAAGTGACAGCGCCGGGCTGGCAACATTGCTGACGAATTTCACAACCAGAAACGCCAGGCCCAACATGGCGATCAGCATCAGCGGACCCCAGACGGTGCCGCCCCACAACAGCCAGTAGGCCAGGAATGGGAAAGCAGCCGTGAACCATAGCAGTTTGCGCGGCAGATTGTCGTGCAGCATCGGCGCAAAGGCAACGAACATCAGGATGAACGTCAAAATCGCGCGCCAATAGTGTTCAGGCGGGTAGAAGCCGAAGATCAGCTGATTGAAACGGCTGGTAATCACCGCAAAACACGCGCCGGTGTCAATTTCACGACAGCCACGAATGGACTCGGCGAAGAAGACGCTGTTGAGCAGCAGCCACGGGATCAAGCTGTACAGGCAGATCAGCAAAAGGGCAGCGAAGATGATCGTCATCGCACTGTCGCGCCAGGTGGCGAACAGATTGGCTTTGATCCAGGCCTGCGGCCCCTTGGTGTCGACTGGTGCCGGCAGTTCCGGCAGCATTTCCTTGGCGACGTAATGAATATCCTTACTCATCTCAACGCTCCTTCAATGCGACTGCGTTGTTGTAGACGTTCATCACAGCAGAAATCAGCAATGAAACGGTGAGATAGAAAGCCATCAGCAGCAACAGACATTCCATTTCTTTACCGGTCTGGTTGAGCGTGATGCCCCCCAGCGTGCCCGTCACATCCATGTAGCCAACGGCAATGGCCAGCGACGAGTTCTTGGTCAGGTTGAGATACTGAGAGATCAGTGGTGGAATGATGATGCGCAGAGCCTGGGGCAGAATAACCAGGTTCATGGTGCGCTTGGCTGGCAGCCCCAGCGAAGACGACGCTTCCGTCTGGCCCTTGCTGATCGCCTGAATGCCGGCGCGGACGTTTTCCGCGATAAAGGCACCGGTGTAGAGCGACAGCGCCAACCACAGAGCCATAAAGCTGTTGCGGACAAACAAACCGCCCTGGAAGTTAAAGCCCTTCAGTTCCGGGATATCGAGACTGATTGGCATGCCAAGGACGAAATACATCAGGAAGGTCGGCACGATGATGATGCCCATCCGGATCCAGAATACCGGCAGGATTTCACCCGTGTCGCGCTGACGCTTGTGGGCCCAGCGACCGAAGATCCAGGCACCGACCAGAGAGGCAACAAAGATGATGCCGAGCAGCGCGCTGCCGCTCTCAAATACTGGTGCCGGCAGGTAGAAACCACGGTTTGTCGGAACCAAACCACCACCGAACAAAGGCACAGCCTGGCGCGGCGAAGGCAGGATCGCGGAGAAGGCGGTGCTGGCCAGCAGGATCCACAGCAGTACAGGTACGTTGCGGAAGCCTTCGATATAGATGGTCATCAGGCGCGATACGAGCCAGTTCTTGGACAGTCTCGCAACACCAATGGCGACGCCGATGATGGTGGCAAAGATACAGCCCAGGAAGGCAACAACCAGTGTATTGAGAATACCAACGACCGCGGCTTTCCAGTGTGGAGAGCGCGACGTGTACTCAATCAATCGCTGGTTGATATCGTAGGATGCGGGTTGCCAGAGAAAGCTGAAGGAAAATTCCTTGCCGAGATCTCTGAAGTTCTCGATTACGTTGTTCACCAGCCACGCGACGGCGACCATGAACAGAAACATCGTCAGAACTTGGATGGTGTAGGAACGATAGCGTTTATCGTAGATCAGCTGGCTGATGCGAAACGGTTCAGCATCTTCAGCGTATTGGGAGGCAACGGTCATCGCTGGAACGCCTGTTTATTCAGTTGTTTTTATTGAGCAACTTGAATTTCAAGCGATAGAAAAATCACTGTCCCCGAAACAAGCCGCCACTTATCAAAAAAAGGCGGGCTCCGATTGGAACCCGCCTCTTTTTTGTTTTCAGCTTAGCGCAGTGGAGCTGCGTAGAGCAGACCGCCATCGCGTGGCAGAGCGTTCAGGCCACGGGCCAGACCGATTGGTGTATCCTTACCGATGTAACGCTCATAGATCTCGGAGTAGTTACCACCGGCCTTGATCGCATCAAGAGCCCATGTCTTACCCAGACCCAGCATTGCACCGTATTCGCCTTCAACACCGAGCATACGACGGACTTCTGGGTCACCAGAAGATGCAGCCATTTCGTCAGCGTTAGCAGCGGTTACGCCTTTTTCTTCAGCGATCACCAGGGCGTTACGAACCCACTTGATGATGTCTGCCCACTGGTCGTCGCCGTGGCGGGACAGCGGAGCCAGAGGCTCTTTGGAGATGATTTCTGGCAGCAGCATGTGGTCGTCTGGAGCCTCAAATGCGGAACGTGTAGCAGCCAGACCGGAAGCGTCTGTTGTGTAAACGTCACAAGCGTTGGCCAGGTATTTTTCCTGAGCTTCAGCGTTTGTTTCGATTGGAACAGGCTCGTAGTTCATGTTGTTGGCACGGAAGTAGTCAGCCAGGTTCAGCTCGGTTGTTGTACCGGTCTGAATGCAGACAGTAGCGCCGGACAGGTTCAGAGCGGATGTAACGCCCAGAGACTTGCGGACCATGAAGCCCTGACCGTCGTAGTAGTTGACTGGTGCGAAGGTGAACTTCAGGTCAACGTCACGGCTGAAAGTTTCAGTCGTGTTACGAGCCAGCATGTCAACTTCACCGGAAGCCAGCGCTGTGAAGCGTGTCTTACCAGTGGTTGGGGTGAACTTAACAGCAGTTGCGTCGCCGAAAATAGCGGCTGCAACAGCGCGGCAAATAGCTGGGTCAAAACCCTGCCAGTCGCCGTTTGCGTCGGTGAACGCAAAGCCGGGTACACCTGTCGATACACCGCACTGCATGAAGCCTTTGGCTTTCACATCGTCCAGAGTTGCAGCTGATGCACCTGTGCTTACTGTTGCTACAGCAGCAGCACCAAGTGCGAGAGTGAGAAGTTTGGTTTTCATGGGATAGCAGCCTTTCCTGTTCCATGATGAGATAATAATTCCCGCCAAAGAACCGAAACGCGACACGCTACTGAATACTAAAACAGTTTGCCCCCGGACCCAGCCCGGTGATCCCCCGTTATTCTCCCTTAACGTCAACGCCCAATCACCGATTATCCGGTATCGTCTTTGTGACTTTTTGAGCGCCAGGCCGCGAAGCCCTTTGACGGACGAATAACAAGCTATTATCGGCTACCGGTCAAGGTTTGAAACTAACCGTTTACCAAAATTAATCGTCAAAATTAATTCTTTTGGTAAACGCGACCGCCGAAACGGCGCGAAATGAGAAAAAAATGAGCAAAAATCGCAAAATGGCCGATAAATCAGGCAGCGCCGGAATCAACACGAGACTGGCGCACATCGGTAACGACCCTCAAGACTTCCATGGCTATGTCAATCCGCCGGTCGTTCGGGCCTCAACGATTCTGTATCCCGACTACGAAACGATGCGCGACAGAAGCCAAAAATACCATTACGGCATCGACGGCACGCCGACGACAGAGGCCCTGAAGGACGCTCTGTCGGAGCTTGAAGGCGCCGCTGGCACGGCGCTCGTGCCTTCAGGACTGGCCGCCATATCCGTCAGCATTCTGTGCTTTGCCAAAGCCGGCATGCATCTGCTGGTGGTTGATTCTTTGTATGGGCCGACCCGTCTGTTCTGCGACACGGTTTTGTCACCTCTCGGCGTGGAGGTGGAATATTTCTCACCATTTGTCGGCGATGACTTCAGCAAACTGATGCGCCCCAATACCGGTATTGTCATGCTCGAGGCGCCGGGGTCCAATTCCATGGAAATGTGTGATGTGCCGCTGCTGGCCGGGATTGCCCATGACCGCAACAAGGATTGCATTGTCATGATGGACAATACATGGGCCTCTCCCCTGTTCTTCCGGCCGTTGGACCATGGTGTCGATGTCTCAATCCATGCATTGACCAAATATCCTGCCGGTCATGCCGACGTGTTGATGGGGGGCATTTCGACCAACGCCAAACATAGTGCTCAATTGCAGAGTTCAACCCGCGCGATGGGCATGTGTGTCGGTGGTGACGATGCCTATCTGGTATTGCGAAGCATGCGCAGCATGGGCGTGCGCATGCGTCACCAGGAAAAAACCACGTTGCAGATCTACCAATGGCTGCAAAGCCAAAAAGAGGTCTCCCGGGTGCTGTACCCTGCCCTGCCCGACGATCCGGGTCATGAATTGTGGGCCCGCGACTTTTCCGGCGCCAGCAGTCTGTTCACCGTGGTTTTGAAGGACCGCAGCCCGGATCAGGCCGGGGTCTTTCTCAATGCGCTGCGGATTTTCGGCCTGGGCTATTCATGGGCCGGTTATGAAAGCCTGGCCGTGATGCCCAAATTTGACGACCGGCAGATCTGCCGAGGCCCCCAGGATGGGACATCCATCCGCCTGCAGATTGGTCTCGAGGATGCTGAGGATCTGATCGCCGATATCGATCAGGCTCTGGCAGCCATGGTCGCCGGGGACAGCTGACGTTTGCGTTTCGGGATCCATCCCTCGCCCAGCGTGAACATCGTGCCGCGCAGGGCTAACCAGCGGGCCGACAGCAGGACAAACCCGGCGCCAAAGGCGAGACCTGCCAGCACGTCGGACGGATAATGCGCCCCGACCATCACCCGGCTGACGCCCCCGAGCACCGCAATCAACAGCCAAATCGGCCAGTAACGCGGAAACAGCAGGATCAACACCATGCCAATCGCGCCCGATGTGGTCGAGTGTCCGGAGGGAAAACTGGCATAGGTCGATTCAAAGGCAGCATGTTCGAAGTGGAACGGCCCGAGTGTATCCAGCATTTTGGGGCGGGCCCGGCCGATCATGTTTTTGATCAGATTGGCCGCGATGCCCGACAGGGCGATTGTGAAAAAGGCAAAATTGGCGTCTGAGTACCAGTTCACACGCTGCAGCAGTTTTGGGCGCGGCAGCTGGTCCCAAGGGCTCAGTGAAAGGTAAAGTCCAATGATCGCCGTACCAATCAGCACCCAACCGCTGGTGCCGAAACGCGTGATGACCTGAAACGAGGTTTCAACAAAGCTGCCCGGGTCCAGATTGGCGCGTTTCCACAAGGTCACATCGACATCGAAATAGGCCATCAGACCCGCCGTGCCCAAGCCGACAATACATATGCATATCCAAAAGCTGCTTTGGCGCGGTAATAACCGTTGCTCAGCGCCAAGCCGTGGCGCCCTGAACGTACGGCGAAAGGCGTGCGCAAGCGTTTCAAAGCTGCGTTGAATAAGATCAGTATAGGTCGTTTGCGGCTTCACACGCACTGCTACCCGGGCATGTTATAATCATGCTCGGTTTAGACCCGCTGCTATCTCAGGGTCAATTCCTCACCATCATCCGAAAGCGGCACGCAATTGATGCCCTGAACGCCCAGCAACAGTTCTTCGGATATGTCCGTCATGGTGACGATTGCGCCAGCGATTGCGCCGTCGCCGTCAAAGTGAGGCTGCATGCGGCACTTCATAAAGGTTGGTTTGCTGGTTTCATCACCCAGCGTATGGGCATATTCGACCAGTTCGCCGGAGAAGCACTTATCGAAGAAACGGCTTGCCCGCCGTTCAAAGCGCTGTGAACCAATGATTTGCGCAACATGCTTGCCCTGGATATCATCCTGCGTCGCGCTGTAATTGGCCGCGTTGGAGTGGGACGTGAACTGATACTGGTGGTCCAGATTGATCAACGAAATCCGGTTTGCCGAATTATCAATGATGCTCTTCAGGTCCGGTTCCGCCACCGGCAGCGGCGCCAATTGTTCTTTCAGCAAATAGTCTGTGAGCAGATGATGCATCACGTCTGTGTCAGGCGCCCGCACCGGCATCGGATCGGCCGCCTGACCAGATCCCAAGAAGAACATCAGATGTTTGAACGCCTCTCTTCGATCTGGCGCCCGGTAGTGCTTCAAGCTTGTCAGCACCTGCTGCAATTGCGAGTCGAGCACATGAATGGCGTCAATTTCGCGGTCCGCCTCGATTTCTAGCCGCAATTGCTCATCCAGCGCCTTGTAATGGCTGATCAGCAGATCGAGCTTTGTGGCTTCGACGCGGCGTTGCAGTGGAACGCGCTGGGAGGATTTAGCCGGAACGTTCACAGGCCTACATCCTTATGAAACACCAGACATTTGCTGAGATGAGATCCGGACGGCACCTCGCCCAGGACCACCGCATGATAAACCGTTGCCGATCGGGTCTTGGTTCGCAATCGTTCCGCCGCTGCGTTGAAGATCAAGCCGATTGCAACCGTGCTCAGATTGAGTTGCCGGGCAATTTCGTCGTCCGAATGACCTTCGCACGCCAACAAAACGACCTGCCTTTGGGCCTCCGAGAGCACTTTCCTTTCAAACAGCCGGGACACATCGGGAAAACGAGCAACGATGGCGGCCACAAAATGCGTAGCCGTGTCAGATATCAGCGTGCGCTTGGGCCCGCTGAATGAATTCTTACCAAGCCCGACCGTCATCAGGGCCAGACCACGGCCGATCATCACCGGCAGGACTGCTATATCCATATGTCCCGTGCTCTCCAGTTCCTTGAAGAACCGTCGATCTTCCAGATTGCCGTAGGCGCGACGATCAATCGACTGCAGGCTGAACGGACGCAGACGTTTCATGGCCTCGCGCGAAAACGGACAGCCATCGGGATAACCCGGTCCAGCGCGAAACCGATGCATTGCTTTGTGGTAAGTGGAATATGGCCGCAGATTGCTGGAGCGATCATTGATGTCGCAAAACTTCACCGACAAAAGCTGCGCTTCCAGGCTTTCCAGAAATTCAGCGAAGACGCCGCAAGCCGCGCTCAGGTCTGTTGATGTGCTGATTTCCGCGAGCGCCTTCTGCAAGCCCTCAATGAATCCACCGCTTGTACTCCGTTCAACGGATATCTGCTGCATGGCTGCCCCTCGCCCCTGATTCGTCTACCAGAATACTCCCCATCCGGCCGATAGGCAATTTTCTGTGACTGCGGCGAATTTTCACCCGCCCCGCGCCAGCGCCCGACGCAAGGCCATCGTCGCCTCGACCGCCGCGAGCAGACACACCAAAACCAGCAGCGGCATGACCCCGACATCGACAATCATCCAGCCGGCCAGCAGCGGAAATCCGAAGATGCCGATGAAATAAGTCAGCGCAAAGACTGCAGGGTTTGGGGCACTAAAGTGGTTTCGGCATCATTGGCGGCCATCGCCACCAGAATCGGATAGGACGCGCCGTATCCCACCCCAAACAGAACGGCGACCAACCAGTAGGCTGGCTCATTGCTGCCCGAAAAGATGAACAACAAGACACTACCAGCCATCACATATTGCAGGGCCGCGATGGTGAGATAGGGATTGGCGCCACCCTTGAACCTCGCCAAAGCAATCCGGCAAATCACCACCGTTACGGTGTAGATCAGAAAGAAAGCGGCGTAGTCCAAGCCTCGGGCATCGGCGTAAACGGTTTGAAAATTGCTCACCCCGGCAAATACGCTGGCACCCAGGAACACCATGGTGACGGGCAAAACAGCGCGCGACCTGAAGATGGCACCAACGCCGGAGAGGCTCAGGCGCGAACTCTCTTCCGGCCCAGGATTGATCGCATGGGCCCGCACCGGGCCGATCAAAATGAAGAACAGGACAGCGCTGAGCAACGACAAAACGGCGACGATCATGAATGCTTCCACAACCGTCCCACCCGCTTTTTCAATGGCGGAGGCCATGACCGGCGACAGGCCGAACCCCGCCATCAACACCACCGAATTGATAGCAAAGTACCGAACGCGCTCTTCTGCCGTAACCAATCGGGTCAAAACCACCGGAACCAGAGCGTAGGTCAGTCCCCACCCTGCCCCCATCAAAAGGCTAGCGAGAATGGGAACCGGCCCCATGGCATCGGCGATGCCAAACAATGCCATTGAGGCAGAGATGAAGACGCAGGCCACGGCAAGTGTCATCACCCGCCCGAACCAGTCAGACAAGTGCCCCGCATAATAGACCGTGATCAGCGTCGATACGGTTGCCACCGTCAAAGTGATGCCCACGGCCTTCTCATCAGCACCGAACCGCTCAAACAAGCGCGGCAGCAAGAAGGTCAGGCCATAGGCCCCGGCCTGGAGAAACACGGCGATCAGGAAAATCACGAAAGTGACGAAGCGGGACACGCGCGAGCGTTCCTAGGAGAGAAAACGTGGTGCCAAGGCTAAAGACCCAACTGGATCCACCAAACGGCCAATATTGCCAAAACCATTAGTCCAAGCGTTAGAAGACCCCAAAAATTCGGCGTGTGCCAAAACGCACGGCGGGCTTTGAGCGCGGGGCCTATGGTGTGATCATCAACAAGGGAAATGGAACACCAAAATGTTTGCAACTTTCGTCACCGCCGTCTCAGCAGCCT
>JABSRX010000100.1 GCA_013214695.1 Rhizobiaceae bacterium
AAGGGCGACGATAAGGCGCGCATTCTGGAAGCAGCCTCCAAGCTTCAGGGACTTGGCTTCAGCATTCTGGCAACAGGTGGCACGCAGCGCTATCTGTCCGAACACGGTGTTGAATGTGAGCGGGTCAACAAGGTGCTTGAAGGCCGGCCTCATATCGAAGACGCCATTCGCAACCGCCTGGTGGACCTGATCTTCAATACGACGGAAGGCCAGCAGGCTCTGAGCGACTCCCGCTCGCTGCGTCAGGCTGCCCTGATGAACAAAGTGCCCTACTTCACCACGATTGCCGGCAGCATCGCTGCCGCCGACGCGATTGAAGCCATGGTCAGCGGCGACATCACGGTCAGCCCGCTGCAGGACTACTTTCCAAAAGTCGCCTAGCGAGACTTGACGATGACCGGCATATCCCTTCGCAAAGCCACTTTGCAGGATGTGCCGGACATTGTGGCCTGTATCGACGCCGCCTATGCCCGCTACCGGGACAAAATTGCCGACCTGCCGCCGGTGTCGGATGGGGTCGAAGAAGATATACGCGACAACCAGGTCTGGGTCATCGAGACCGACGGGGACTTGGCCGGCGTCCTCGTTCTGGTCGCTGCCAGTGGTGCGGATTTCATCAAACTGGCCAATGTGGCAGTTCACCCCGACCATGGCGGCAAAGGTTTGGGGCGGGCGCTGATCGACCATGCGATCGCCACCTGCAAAGACCAGGGGTTCGACGAAATCCGGCTCAACACCCATGCGGCGATGACGGACAATATCGGACTCTACCAGCATCTCGGCTGGCACGAAATCGGTCGCTCCGAAACCACCGTTTCCATGTCCCGAAAAATCTGACCGACCGCTGCAAAGTCTGGAACCACGAGTATTCCGCGGCACACAATTCCCTGCTAGTCTCGCGGCTCCGATAATTTGGGATCACTTCCTTGTTCACCGCACCTTCTCTCGCTGAAATTGAAGCCGCCAGCCAGGCTCTTGAGGGCCGCATCGTGGCAACGCCGACCCTGACGCTGAACTCCGATCGCATCACGCCGTATCTGCCCGACAACTCCAAGGTCCATATGAAGATGGAGCTGTTTCAGCAGGCCGGATCGTTCAAGGCGCGCGGTGCGCTGCTGGCTGCCGATGCGCTGACGCCGGAGCAACGGGCTGCCGGGGTAACCGCGGTGTCCGCCGGCAACCATGCATTGGCCGTCTCGTGGAGCGCCAACCAGGCGGGCATCTCCGCCAAAGTGGTGATGCCCGACACGGCCGACCAGATCCGCGTGGACGGTTGCCGGGCCTTGGGTGCGGAAGTTGTTCTGGTGGAAAATGTTGAAGCGGCATTTGCCGAGGTCGATCGGCTGGTCAAGGAAGAAGGGCGCACCATGATGCACCCTTTTGAGAGCCCCAATATGGCGCTGGGCGCGGCGACCTGCGGGTTGGAATTCATTCGCAGCCGGCCGGACATGGAGACCATCGTGCTGCCGATTGGTGGCGGTGGCCTGATCGCCGGCATGGCCTCGGCGATCAAACTGGAAAATCCGAAATGCAACATCATTGGGGTTGAGCCCTTTGGCGCTGACAGCATGCACAAGAGCTTTGAGAAGGGTGAGGCCGTTCCCATCGACAAGGTGAATACCATTGCCGATTCCCTCGGCGCGCCCATGGCGCTGCCCTCCAGCTACGCCATTACCCGCGCCAATGTGGACGAGCTTGTCCGCATTGAAGACGATGAAATGCGCACCATGATGAAACGGCTCTATGAAGGTCTGAAGATCGTTGCGGAACCCGCCTGTGCGGCCACCACCGCGGCAATCTGTGGCGCCTTGCGGGAGCGGCTTTCAGGACAGAATATCGGCGTCATCGCCTGTGGATCCAACATCAGCCTCAACAAATTCAATCGCTTAACAGCTGGATAATGCAACTTGACGGGCAGATTCGCCGCCCCATATACTAGTTGCGAGAGTTGGCGGACCATGAAAGTCGTTTCCGCCGCAGAAAAACCGAAAATCGCAACCATCGGTCCTGTGGTTCACGCCGCACCCGAATGATTGTGAATGACGCAAATAAGGAGGAGCCGTATGGAAAAGGTTCCCATGACCCAGCCGGGGTTCACCGCGCTGGAAGAAGAACTGAAACGTCGCCAGTCCGAGGACCGGCACCGCATCGTCACCGCGATTGCTGAAGCACGCGAACATGGCGACCTGTCGGAGAACGCAGAATATCACGCCGCCAAGGAGCAGCAGAGCCACAATGAAGGCCGCATCCTTGAGCTGGAAGACATCATTGCCCGGGCCGAAGTGATCGACGTGGCAAAGATGACCGGTGACACCATCAAGTTTGGTGCAACCGTTCAGTTGGTTGACGAAGAAACCGATGAGGAAAAGCACTATCAGATCGTTGGCGATCAGGAAGCCGATGTGAATTCTGGCCGCATTTCCATCTCGTCGCCGATCGCCCGTGCGCTGATCGGCAAAGAGGAAGGTGACAGCGTAGAGGTTGCAGCCCCCGGCGGCGCCCGCGCTTATGAAATTCTGAAGGTCCAATACGTCTGACGCCTTCATGATCGACCTGTACACTTTCGGCACGCCCAACGGACGCAAAGTATCCATCGCGCTCGAAGAGATGGAGCTTGCCTATCAGGTCACGTCAGTCGACATCATGAAGAATGAGCAGTTCCACGCGGACTTTCTGAAGATTTCACCGAACAACAAAATCCCCGCCATCGTCGACCACCAGACGGGGATTTCACTGATGGAATCGGGGGCGATCCTCTATTACCTGGCGACCAAGTCCGGCCGCTTCCTGCCGAAGGATCCGCACCATCACTGGCAAGCGCTGGAATGGCTCAACTGGCAGATGGGCGGTTTTGGTCCGATGCTCGGACAGGCGCACCATTTCCTGCACTTCAACCCGGGCCGTTCCGACTATGCCGAGGAGAGGTTCGGCGAAGAGGCCAAACGTCTGTATGGCGTGCTCGACCGGCAGTTGTATGGCCGCGAATATGTGGCCGGCGAATATTCGATTGCCGACATGGCGATCTGGCCCTGGGCGGCCCGCTTTGAATATCAAAAGATCGATCTGAACGCCTTTCCAAACGTGCTGCGCTGGTACCAAACCGTCGCCGCACGGCCCGCTGTGGGGCGCGGCTACAGTGTGCCGGTTGCAACGGAAATCCCACTGCCGTGATCGAACAACCGATCAAAATCCTGATCCTGACCGACGGCAAGATTGGCGATCTGGTGCAATGCCGCGGCGTCGCCTCGACGCTAACAGAGCCCGAACTGGTCAGCGAAGTTGTGGTTGAGCCGAATTGGCTGACCGCCCTGCCCTTGCCGTTCATGCCGCTGTCCGCGGTCGACCGGCAATTGCCGTGGATGAATACGGATGCCGACATGATCCTCGCCTCCGGGCGGCGCACCCTGCCCTATCTGCGGGGCTTGCGGAAACAACGCGGCAAAAACTACTTCATGGCCTTCCTGAAGGACCCGACACTGCATCACGGTGTTCTCGACATCATCTGGGCGCCGGAACATGACCAGCTCAAGAAACCCAATGCCTTCAACACAGCGACCTCGCCGCACGCGATTACACCAGAGAAACTGGCAACAGCGCGGGCCAAAGCGCAGTCACGCTATGTCGGCTACGAGAGCCCCAATGTCGGCCTGATCCTGGGCGGCAACACCAAGTCGGTCAGTTGGCCCGAAGCGACCCGCACGAAGCTGACCAAGGCCCTGCAGACCCTGCCAAGCGGCACGAATGTGTTGGTGACCGCATCGCGGCGCACACCACCGGAACTGCTGGAATCCGTGACTCAGGCGCTTGCAGAATACAATTGCATCCTCTGGAACGGCGAAGAGGGACAGGGCGAAAACCCCTATGTGGAGATGCTGTCATGGTGCGATCGATTGATCGTCACCGGCGACAGCCACAACATGATATCGGAATCGCTGACCGGCGGCTGCCCGGTTCACGTCTTTCGCCCCGACGACCTGCACCCCAAAATGCACCGCTTTCTCGACGGCCTAGAAAAGCAGGGCCTGGTGCAGGACATCAGCCAAGGCTTTGCCCGGCAGGACGGCCAGAAGGTCGACGCCACGCCGGAGATTTGTGCGAAGATCTTGGCCAGCTACCGAGCCCGGTAGAGTTCAGCTTTGCCTGTATCAGGCCGGCACGGTCTGGTTTGGATAAGCCAGCTGCTCGCGGGCGCGCCAATCCTGGGTCACATAATTGATGATAATCGACTTGCGCAAACCGTTGATGGGGCGGGATTCAAAGCCGTGCCAGGTGTCGTTTGACGGCACGAAGATCATCGCCAGATTTGGCTCGAATGGTGACTCCCCGACATGGGTTTCCTTGTCGGCATAGATGCTGGTGCCCAATTTTTCATGGCCCTCTCCATCGGAAAGATAGAGCAGCATGGTGAAGGACTTCACGCCGATATCGGTGTGGGGCTCCAACCAGAAACCATCGGTGTCCTGAGCATATTCGATGCGCAGGAAAGTATCGGACAGGTCGGTGTTGAAGGTCGACTGGACAGCCGCGACAACTTCTTCGCTCTGCAGCGCTTCGGCCAGCAGACCGCAGACATCATGTTCCTGACAATTGTCTGCATCAAAGTAACTACGCGACTTGTTGTGGACCTCGCGGGTACCGGACACACCGCCAAGCTCTGGCGCCGGGAAAGGCAGGTCGCGCAGCTTTGGCACCATGTCTGACGGCACCACATCACGCACCAGAAAGTAGGGATAGGGTTCGCTGTGGCGTTCGGCCTGAGCGAAACTGTCAAGAATGGATTTTTTTACGTCTTCAACTTGTGTCATGTTTGCCCTGACTTGTTCCCAAGTTTCCCACTTTCGATCGTGTATTGATCTATCCCATCCCAGCAGGTGAGACAATTGAATTGATCAATTTCTTTGCCATGAGCATCACATAGTTTTTAGCGTGCTTAATGGCTCAAAACCGGGGATGGCGCATACCAAGACTTGTAAGCCCGGCCCTGTCGTTCCTAAATACGGGACTGACAGAAACGCCAAGGCGCAACCACATGGCCAATCATCACACCAAAGTACTGATCATCGGTTCCGGACCAGCTGGATATACAGCAGCGATCTATGCAGCACGCGGCCTGCTGGAACCCATACTCGTTGCCGGCATGCAGCAGGGCGGACAGTTGACCATCACAACCGAGGTGGAAAACTACCCCGGCTATGCCGACCCGGTACAGGGCCCCTGGATGATGGAGCAGATGCTGGAACAGGCCAAGAATGTCGGTGCCCGCGTGATCAATGATTCCATCACCAAGGCGGAACTCTCCGTGCGCCCGTTCCGCTTCGAAGCGGAATCCGGCGACACTTATACAGCCGATAGCGTGATCATCTGCACCGGTGCCCAGGCCAAGTGGCTGGGCCTTGAGTCGGAAGAAAAATTCAAAGGCTTCGGCGTTTCCGCCTGCGCAACCTGTGACGGTTTCTTCTACCGCGACAAACACGTCATCGTCGTCGGTGGCGGCAACACCGCCGTTGAAGAAGCGCTGTACCTGTCCGGCCTGGCGGCAAAGGTAACGGTGATCCACCGCCGCGATGAATTCCGTGCTGAACGCATTTTGCAGGACCGCCTGTTCAAGAAGCCAAACGTGGAAATCATGTGGGACAGCGAGTTGGTTGAGATCAAAGGCAAGGATGGGCTGATGCCTTCGGCCGAATCCGCCGTCATCCGCAACCGCAATTCAGGCGACACAACCGACATGCCTGTCGATGGTATTTTCATCGCCATTGGCCATGCGCCAGCTGTTGAGCTGTTCAAGGAGCAGCTGAAACTGAAGCCATCCGGCTATTTGTGGACGGCTCCCGATTCAACGGCGACCGAAATTCCTGGCGTCTATGCCGCGGGTGACGTGACCGATGATACCTATCGTCAGGCGGTTACCGCAGCTGGTATGGGCTGCATGGCGGCGCTGGAAGCGGAGAAGTTTCTGGCTGAAATGGAAAGCGCCGCGGAAGCCGCTGAATAAGGTTTCCGTCTCACGCCTCGCCTGAGGCCCAGTTACTCCAACCAATCTCTTGTATTGGGTTCACCCCTTCCCTTGGAGGGGTGCGACCCTGTGCGGGCTTGCGCAATTTGTGCCGTCATAATTTTGTCTATCAATATCAACAGACTGAGCACGACGCGCAAAAGTAGGATAAACGCCATGCAAGCACAGCCCCGCCTGACGGCCCAGGACTTCGACCCGGAACTGCTCGAACTCTACGACTATTACGCCCATGGCATGATGTCGAAACGGGAGTTTCTCGACCGCGCCGGTAAATTTGCAGTCGGTGGCGTGACGGCTGTTGCGCTGTTGAACATGCTCAGCCCAACCTATGCTTTTGCCGAGCAGGTGTCGTTCAATGATCCGGACATCAAGGCCGAATATGTCGAATACGAGTCACCGGAAGGCAATGGCACGGTGCGCGCCTATCTCGTCAAACCAACAAATGTCAGCGCAGACAAGCTGCCGGCCGTATTGGTGGTGCACGAAAACCGCGGCCTGAACCCCTACATAAAGGACGTCGCCCGTCGGGTTGCCAAGGCCGGCTTCATGGCGCTGGCGCCAGATGGGCTGACCTCTGTCGGCGGCTATCCCGGCAATGACGAAGACGGCAAGGCGCTGCAGCGGACCGTCGACCGCGCCAAGCTGATGAACGACTTCTTTGCCGGCTACGAACATCTGGTCGGCCGGGACGACTCGACCGGCAAAGTCGGGTGTGTCGGCTTCTGCTATGGCGGCGGGGTTTGCAACGCGCTTGCTGTGGCCTATCCGGAGCTGTCAGCCTCAGTCCCCTATTACGGCCGCCAGGCCAAGGCAGAAGACGTACCGCGCATTCAGGCGCCCCTGCTGCTCCACTACGGCGAATTGGACAAGCGCGTCAACGCGGGCTGGCCTGCCTACGAAGCAGCGCTGAAGGCCAACAACAAGACCTATACGGCATACATTTATGAGAACGCCAATCACGGGTTCCACAACGATTCAACGCCCCGATATGATGAAAAAATGGCCGTCCTGTCCTGGCAGCGCACCATCGATTTCTTCAATCAGCACCTGAATTAGGCGGCGTTACGGACAGATCCGATCACAAATTAGGCTTGGGGAACAGGCAGATTGTCCACCCCAAGCCTTTGACCTGCCGCGAAAGCTCCCTATTCTTGCAACGAATCTGGATCGTCGCATCACCTTCGAGCCAACTCTAAAACGGCGGGATATCTGCTATGCCCATGGACTGGGACAAACTGCGCATATTTTACAAGGTCGCCAATGCCGGCAGCTTCACCCACGCGTCGGAAACGCTGAATCTCAGCCAGTCGGCCATTTCCCGGCAAATCTCATCGCTGGAGTCCGAAGTCGGCGTGCCGCTGTTTCACCGTCATGCTCGCGGCCTCATTCTGACCGAACAGGGAGAAATCCTGTTCAAGGCTGCCGAAGACGTCACCGATAAACTGACGGCAGCTGCGGGACAGCTGAACGATTTCAAGGGGGCGCCCAAAGGGCCCTTGCGGGTGACCACAACGGTCGGCCTCGGGTCAGCCTGGCTGGCGATCCGAATTCAGGAATTCATTGATCAGTACCCGGATATTCAGGTGGAGCTCATTCTCAGCAATGACGAGCTCGATCTGGGCATGCGGCAGGCCGACTGTGCCATCCGGCTGCGCCAACCGCTGCAGCCCGACATTGTACAGCGGCGCCTGTTTACGGTGCATTTTCACGTCTTTGCCACCCAGGACTATATCGATCGTTTCGGGGCACCGGAATCGATTCAGGATCTCGACAAACACCGACTTGTGGTCTGGGGCGAAGGCACCCCGGCCTATCTGGCCGATGTCAACTGGATGCTGACCGCCGGCATGCCGCCCGGCAAGTCGCGCACGCCGGTTCTCAAGATCAACTCGATCCTGGCCATCAAACGCGCCGTTCAGCGTGGCGCCGGACTGGCCCTGCTGCCCGATTATTCGGTCGAAGAAGATTCAGGCCTGGTCCCAGTCATGTCGTCAGCAGATACCGAAGTGCCCAGTTTTGACACTTATTTTGCCTACTCCTCGGAACTGCGCCACTCAGCGCGGCTCAGCGCCTTTCGCGAATTTCTGCTGGAGCAGGCCAAAAACTGGAAATACTGATTTCAACCGATCCACAAGCAATTGTGACAATCCGCCCATATTGTTGCAAAATCGCAACATGGGTTTTTCTGGCCCGTTACCCTGCAGAAAAATCACAACACAGCAGCCATGACACCTAACGGTGTACGTACAAATACTTATAAACAAGGGGAATTCTGGGCTTCCACTCATGTGCCCCTGACGCAGTGATCTGACAGCAGCATTGCCAGTCGCGCGACTTCCCATGAGCTATGCGTTTCACGCATACCTCCCATGCGTCCGGCGTCATTGTAAATGGCGGTTAATACTTCCATATCGGTCGAGAGAGACGCGCACGGTTATCTCCTCCCAACCAGCGTCAATCCTAAAGACAGCAGAGGTCTCCCTCCCGGACCCCCTGTCTAATCTTCAGCCGGGCCCCCAAGGTCCGGCTTTTTTTTGTCCAGATTTCAACATGTTCGCATAAAACGTTTGAAATTCTGATTTTCCCAAAAAAATATGAATGTGTAACTTTATTTTTTGCTAAAGCCGGGTTAGAAATACTGAAGCAACGAATTTGAGCGCTGCTCGATTGGTTGGAAACGCAGGTCTGGTCTGCTTGGCCGTTTATCCAAGTATGTCCGGCAAGGACGGTACCAGATTAGGTTCGTCATGCGGGGGGCACATATTGTTTTTCCACGCACCTGTGGGCGGATGGCGCCTGCAGGACGGTTTCCAACGAACATAACGAGTGGGCTTACCGGAAAGGGGTGTGCTTCTGTCGCAGGCAGCCGCCCCGGGGGTCGAACTTCCCTCAGGTTCGGCCCCCTCTATTTTTTCGGCGCCCACACAAAAAGATCAGCCGGTCTGGCGCTTCGCCAAACCGGCTTTTTTAATGTTCCTGATTGCTGAAGAACAGCTTACTTCAAAGAAGCGCAGAAGCGCTGGATCCGCTCACAGGCGCTTTTCAGCGATTCTGTGTCAGTGGCATAGGAAATGCGGAAGTTAGGACCGAGGCCAAAGGCCGAACCGTGAACCACAGCAACCCCTTCCGTTTCCAGCAGCGCAGTGACGAAATCTTCGTCGGTTTCCAAGGTCTTGCCGTCTGGTGTCGTTTTTCCGATCAGGCCTTTGCAGGATGGGAAGACATAGAAGGCGCCATCAGGCTTTGGACATTCAATGCCCGTGGCCTGGTTCAACATGGATACAACCAGGTCGCGACGCTCTTCGAAAGCCTTTTTGCGTTCGGCCAGGAATTCCTGAGGACCATTGAGCGCTTCAACCGACGCCCATTGAGTGACGGAGGAAGTACCGCTTGTCTGCTGACCCTGGATCATGTCCATGGCCTTGATCAATTCAACCGGACCACCGGCATATCCCAAGCGCCATCCCGTCATGGCATAGGCTTTGGAGACGCCGTTCATGGTCAAGGTGCGGTCGTAGAGACCGGGTTCAACCTGAGCAGGCGTGGTGAATTCAAACTCGCCATACACCAGATGCTCATACATATCGTCGGTCAGCACCCAGACATGGGGATGCCGCATCAGAACGTCCGTCAGCGCCTTCAACTCATCGCGGGAATAGGCCGCGCCCGATGGATTGGACGGCGAGTTGAACAAAAACCATTTGGTTTTGGGCGTGATCGCAGCCTCAAGCGCCTCGGCGGTTACCTTGAATTCGGTATCGATGGAGGTTTCAACGAAAACACTCTCGCCACCGCAGATGGCGACCATTTCCGGATAGCTCACCCAGTATGGGGCCGGAATGATCACTTCATCGCCGGCGTTCAGTGTCGCCATGAAGGCGTTGAACAGGATCTGCTTGCCACCGGTACCGGCAATGATCTGATTGGGTTCATAGCTGAGACCGTTCTCACGCTTGAACTTTTCGCAAATCGCTTCGCGCAGCTCGATGATGCCCGCAACGGCGGTGTATTTGGTTTCGCCGCGATCAATGGCGTCTTTCGCCGCCTGCTTGATATTATCCGGCGTATCGAAATCCGGTTCACCGGCACCCAGACCGATGACATCCATTCCCTTGGCCTTGAGCTCACGCGCCTTCTGACTAACTGCAATCGTTGCAGAGGGTTTTACGCGCGAAAGTGAATCGGCAAGGAATGCCATGGGACCAGTCTCCTGTTTGAAATAGCGGACCTCAATCAGGTCCAAACGCGCGCGAAACTAGTGCCGTGATGCTAAAAGAGCAAGCTCGGAATGATGTTTTTGACCGACTCAGACCCGCATATGAACGGTTGATGCCCCCAATAGAGTCCGGCCCCACCGGCTCAGGGCCAGCGAGACCGAACATCAGGGAGAACTTTGCTTCTTGCGTGCCTGCCCGCGCCTACGCCCCGGAGTCGATTTTGGGGGCCTGATTGTCGGTGACCGAGCAGTAGGCCAGGATCAACGCGAAGGCGACAACGCCGGACAAGAAGACTGTGAAGACGATTGATGAGAATTCCATGGTCGGACAACTCCAGTTGATTTTCCCCACAATCGCCCGGTTGGCAGCTCCGATCCTTGACTTATGTCAACAAAGATCGTCGAAGCGCGCGCCGGAATGAACTGGGCCGACTTGTTGACCGGCGACGAACTGGGTTAGTTGGGGGGACAATTCCAAGTAGCTGTTGCCATGTTCACACTGTATTCGATGCCGTCGTCTGGAAACTCCTACAAGGTGCGCCTGCTGCTGGCTCACCTGGGGCTGGATTACACGCATATTGCTGCTGAATATGAGGGCGATGCGACGCTGACGCGCACCGACGCATTCCTGCGCAAGAACCCGACGGGAAAAGTCCCGACGGTGGAGTTTGAAGACGGTCAGTGCCTATCGGAATCGAACGCCATTTTGATCTATTTCGGCGAAGGCACCAGGTTTGTGCCGCAAGACAAGCTTGCCCGTGCTCGGATGTTCCAGTGGATGTTCTTTGAGCAGAATTTCCACGAAGGCACGGTGGCTGTGAGATGCGCCGTCTATCGCTATCCACAGCGGGAGATGGACCGCTCCCATGAACGCCTGGCGGATCTGCTGGCTGGAGGCAATCGCGCTCTGGACGTGATGGAAGTGCAGCTTTTGAAGACGCCGTACCTGGCCGGCGACACGCTCAGCCTCGCCGACATTTGCCTCTACGGCTACACCCATAGCGCTGATTTTGGCGGCTTTGACATTGCAGGCCGGCCGGGCATTGCCGCCTGGCTGAAACGGGTGTCTGACGAACCCGGGCATGTCACGTTGGATTGGCTGCCGGAGGCGAACTGACACAAGCAGACGTGAAGAAGTTGTGATTTTCACAATTCGTGACCGGGCGCGTTAACCATTTGTTAACCATAAATCACCGTCTCGCCGCAATTTCTCCATGCTGGGGCCCAACTGTCTTGGAAAAAGGCATCATGGCAAAATGCCATGGGTTTAATGGGCCACCTTCACGAGCCAAAACGATGAGATTGACAAGCAACCATTCCACATTGGTGAGCCGCGTCTACCGTGCGAACCGAATGAAATCAGCACTGCAGACGACGATCGTCACCGCCGTTGCGCTTGGCGCCACCCTGGCGGTCGGCCTCACCAGCCTGATGGTTTGAGCGGCGCGGCATGCTGCCTCCCTTGACCCTAGAGCAAGCTCGGCCTACCCCTGAGGCATGTTGTGGCTGTCTCGCATCCTCACCTTTCTCATTGGCTTCGGCGCCCTTTGGGGCGTCGTGTTTCTTGTCGTGACCACTTACGGCTGGGAAAAGGTCTGGGCCTCTATCCACGGGTCACCCGATCTGGGGGCGGTGGAATTTGAGGGGCTGGCGAAAGGCCCGAAACCGAACCAAGCCCTGATCTGTCCAGAAGGCCTGTGCGCCGATGGTGCCAGCGACCGTGTCAGCCCGATCTACAAGGTTGGTGTCGAAGACCTCAGTGCAGCACTGACAAAATCCCTGGAAGGGGAAGCCAGTCTGGAACGGGTTGACGATGGCAGCGATCCGCTCCGTCTGCGCTATGTGCAGCGCACCCGCTTGATGCGCTTTCCCGACACCATCCGAATCCAGTTTTACCCGCTGGAAGATGGCGCAACCTCGACCCTCGCCCTCTACAGCCAGAGCCAGATCGGAACGTCCGATTTCGGCGTCAATCTGCAGCGCGCTGACCGTTGGCTGGGGCGTCTGAAAGATCTCGAAAAAGAAGCTGAATAGGCCGACTTAAGCAGGCAGACGAACGCTGATCTTCAAGCCACCCAATTCGCTATCGCCAAGGCTGATCTCGCCACCATGGGTGTGGACGATATCCTGGGCGATGGCGAGACCGAGGCCCGTGCCGGTTTCATCCTGATTGCGCGCATCATCGAGACGCACAAAGGGCTTGAAGACTTCGTCGCGGTCTGCCTCGGCAATGCCTGGACCATCGTCATGCACTTCAAGATGCAGCGCCCGGCGCTTGTGGCGGGCCCGGACTTCGACATTGTCACCATGGCGAAACGCGTTGAGGATCAGGTTGGCCATCAGCCGCGAAAAGGCTGTCGGACGCACCATGATGGACGGATCGCCGCTGAGCTGCACCTTGAAGCTCTTGCCCAGCTTCTCAGCCTCTGCGTGGAAACGCATCAAAACATCTTCGATCGATGTCTCGCTGGCCGCCTCACCGGTGTCCCCCCGGGCAAAATCCAGATAGCCCTGCAACATGTCCTGCATGTCGTCGACATCACCGGACAGGGCTTCCACTTCAGCCGACTGCGGCACCAGCGCCAATTGCAGGCGGAAGCGCGTGAGGACCGTTCTGAGGTCGTGGCTGACCCCGGCCAGCATGGCTGTACGCTGTTCCAACGCCCGCTCAATACGGTCGCGCATTTCCAGGAAGGCGACCGTCGCCTGGCGCACTTCTGACGCGCCGCGTGGTCCGAAATCTTCGGGCACGGGCTGCCCCTTACCGAACTTCTCGGCAGCATCCGCCAGTCTCTGGATCGGCCGGATCTGGTTGCGCAGGAACAGAATGGCGATGATCAAAAGCACCACCGACGCGCCGACCATCCAGAGCAGGAAGATATGCGTGTTGGAGGCATAGGCCTGCTTGCGCGGCACGAAAACCCGCAACACGTTTGTCTCCAAGCGAATGCGGATTTCCAAGATGTTGGACTCGCCGAGCGTGTCGATCCAGAACGGTTTGCGCACATTCTGCGCCAATTGCTGGCTGAGCGCCGCATCGAGAATGTTGAAGAACGGCTTGGGTTTCGGGGCCGGGAAATCCTCCAGCGGCAAAATCCGCATGTCGAGCGACAGACGCTCCCGCGCGATCCGCGTGATGGTTTCGTATTCGGTGTCCTGCGGATAGGTTTCGATGACATCGACAATGGCCGAGATGTCGCGCACAACCGCGGCCGACAGACGCTTGGTCACTGCCTGCCAATGCCGCTCCATGAAGACGAAGGCCACAATGGCCTGCAGCAGAAGCATGGGCGCGATGATGATGATCAATGAGCGACCAAACAGGCCGGTCGGCATAGCCGCCGCAAAACGGCGGGCCAACCGACGCCAGGAGCGTCGGATCGGCGACATGCGACGAGGCCTTGTGGCCTGCGTCTTCTCGCCATCACCGTCTGGACCGGTGCCCGTCAGGTCCGGTGCGGTCGGCAATCTGTCGATTTGCTCAGTCAAAGCCCGGTCATTCCTCAGACGTTGTGTTCGCGTAAAAGCCTATTCGATTTGCAGCTTATATCCAATGCCGCGCACGGTTTGTAGCCAGGTGGGCGCGGCCGGATCGTTTTCGATCTTGCGGCGCAGCCGGTTGATCTGCACATCGACCGTGCGTTCACTTGCTGTTGCGTCCTCGCCGACGAGATCCAGACGCGGCACAACCTGGCCGGCATTTTGAGCGAACATCACCATGATTTCCCGCTCCCGATCGGTGAGCTTCACCGGCTCGCCGTCTTTCTTCAGTTCGCGGGTCAGCACGGAAAATGTATAGGGGCCAAACAGAACCTGCTCGACGCTGGGCGGTGCCTCCACCCGCACCCGCTTCAGGATGCTGTTGATGCGCAGGACAAGTTCGCGCGGATCAAATGGCTTGGCCAGATAATCATCGGCACCGGCTTCCAATCCCTTGATGCGGGCATCGACCTCACCCAGCGCCGTCAGCATCAACACCGGCACGTCGAGCTTTTCGCGAATGTCGTTGGTGAATTCAGTGCCATTTTCACCGGGCATCATGACGTCGACGATCAGCAAATCAAAACTCAGTCCATCCAGCTTGCGGCGGGCATCGGCGGCATCCGAGGCGGTTGAGACCCGAAACCGCTGTTCGCTGAGATAGCGCGACAGAAGATCCCGAATGCGGCGGTCGTCGTCGATCACCAGGATATGGGCCGCATCGTCGCTCGGCATCAATCCGGCGGCGGAATCCGCCATGGAAGACTCAGACTGATTTGGCATCGACTGCATGGGGCGCCACCTTTCAACTGCAAATAGTGAGCAGGTGACAGCTTACTTGTCCTGCTCCATCAGGCCATTGACCAGATCGCGCTCTTCCGGCTCGATCATGCCGAACAGGAAATCACGCACAGATTCGCGATCCTTGTTCTTGATCCCCTCAATGGCCCCTTTGATTCTTCGGGACTGCATATGAGTCAATTGAATGGAAAGATTGCGGCCTTTTTGAGTTGGATACAAGAGCCTTTGCCGACGGTCTTCCGGGCCGGCGACCTGCACCAGAAGGCCGCTCTCGATCAGCTGGCGCAAGACCGGGCCGAGGCTTTGTTTGGTGATGCGCAATATGTCCAGCAACTCGGCCACCACCATGCCGGGCCTACGGTTGACGAAGTGCAGAACCCGGTGATGGGCGCGTCCGAATCCATACTCTTCCAGCATGTCATCGGCATCCGCGATGAAGTCGCGATAGGCGAAGAAAAACAACTCCACCAGCGGAAAGTCCAAGTCCTCGTCTGGTTCCGGCGGCTGGTAGACCGGTTGGCTCGCAATATCGTCGTCTTTGAGGTCGTTGGGGCCAGACATGGTTGGACGTGCAATCCAGTTTTCGCAATTAGGTCAGGACGGTTGACATAACACATGCTGCGCCCATAGTAACCTAGGTTTTTGATTGGGCTGCGGGCTCATACACAATTGTAAAGAGGTAAGGCATGGCCGGGGTTCCGTTTGATCAGCTGGATGGCGATATCTGGTACAATGGAGAATTTGTCCATTGGGGTGACGCGCAGGTGCATGTGCTGACCCATGGACTGCACTATGCCAGCGCCGTGTTCGAAGGCGAGCGCGCTTATGGTGGCGAGATTTTCAAGCTGACCGAACATACCGAACGCTTGCACAAATCGGCCGAATATCTGGGTTTTGAAATCCCGTGGACCGTTCAGCAGATCGACGACGCCTGTAAAGAGACGCTGAAACGCCAGGGCCTCACCAACGCCTATGTGCGCCCGATCGCCTGGCGCGGCAGCGAGATGATGGGCGTATCGGCCCAGGCCAACAAGATCAATTTGGCCATCGCGGTTTGGGATTGGCCTTCCTATTTCGATCCGGAAGAAAAGATGAAGGGCATTCGCCTCGATATTGCCGACTGGAAACGCCCGGACCCGGCGACCATTCCGTGCAAATCGAAGGCCGCCGGTCTTTACATGATCTGCACTCTGTCGAAGCACGCCGCCGAAGCCAAGGGCTATGCCGACGCCTTGATGTTCGACTATCGCGGCCGTGTTGCCGAATGCACCGGCGCCAATATCTTCTTCACCAAAGACAATGTCATTCACACGCCGACCCCGGATTGCTTCCTGGACGGCATCACCCGCCAGACCGTGATCGAACTGGCCAAGCGGCGTCAGTTTGAAGTCGTTGAACGGGTGATCATGCCGGAAGAGATGGCCGAGTTTGAAGAATGCTTCATCACCGGTTCGGCTGCGGAAGTCACACCGGTGTCCGAGATCGGCCCCTACAACTTCCAGCCTGGCAACATCAGCAAGCTGATGATCGAGGACTATGAAGCGGAAGTGACCCCCGGCTGATTTCCGCAAGCCCGGTCTGTAGGACGCCAGGAATCGGTGGGTGAAGACGGTTCGGATTTGACTTAACGTCAACCGGCCAGCTTAATCTGCGCAGTCCGCACATTGCGGCAAACACTGCGGAGAAAACTCATGGAAGCTTTAATACCAATCGTTATTCAAGTCGTTGCCGGCATCCTTGGCGGCGGCGGCATTGCCGGTGCCCTGAAGGGCGTTGACATGGGCAAGACGGGCAACCTGATTGCCGGTGCCCTTGGCGGGTTGGGCGGCGGCTCAATCCTCGGCATGCTCGGCGGCGCCGGTGCTGGAGCCGCTGTCGGCGATGTCGCCGGTGGCGGCATGATCGGCGACCTGATCGGTTCGGCCGTTGGCGGTGGCGCCGGTGGCGCCATCGTGACAGCCGTTGCAGGCATGGTGATGAACAAAATGAAGGGGTAGAGCCAGTCTTGCGCTGATTGAAGCATTCTGCCGGAGTATTTTTGCGTCAGAATCGCGCCGGATTGCGCAGCTCGTCCTGGACGGACTTGCAAGCGATCCGGCGATGATGATGGCGCAAAAAGGCCCGGCCCGCTGGGTTTGCGCCGCGAAGGGCCGTCGGCCGCGTTGCCTGTCTTGCCCGTATCCCCGATACGAGCTGCGACAGGCGCCTTGCCGATCAACCCTTCGGGGCACAAACAGAATGATTTAATCAGCGCAAGATTGGCTCTAGTGCCTTTCCCAAGCATCAATGCTGACGTATGGACGGGCGGTGAACAATGCGATGACGCATCTCACTGCCCGTTTTCAATGAAGGGACAACTATTATGGGTCAACTCCAAGTCGCCATCATTCCCGTGACTGCCTTTCAGCAGAACTGCACCTTGATCTGGGATCAGGACAGTCTTGAAGGCGTCGTCATTGATCCGGGCGGAGACGTCGACCGCATCAAGGCGGCCATCGCTGAAACCGGTATGAAGCCAAAGGCCATTTGGCTGACCCACGGCCATATCGATCATGCCGCCGGCGCCATGGACCTGAAGGACGATTTGAAGGTCGATATCATTGGACCGCACATCGACGACACGCCGTTGTTGCAGGGCTTGGAAAAGCAGGCCCAGATGTTTGGCCTGGACGGCGAAGTGCGCAATTGCGACCCAGACCGCTGGCTTGAGGAAGGCGAAACGCTGAACATCGGCAGCCACGAATTTGAGGTGTATCACTGCCCGGGCCACGCACCTGGTCATGTTGTCTTCTTCAACCGCGCCGCCGATTTTGCCCATGTTGGCGACGTGCTTTTTTCCGGATCGATTGGTCGTACAGATCTGCCCGGTGGCGACCACGAGACACTGATCAATTCGATCAAGACAAAACTGATGGAATGGCCCGACAGCGTGCAGTTCATCTGCGGGCATGGGCCGGCAAGCTCAATCGGCCAGGAGCGCCAGAGCAACCCGTTCCTGACCTAGACAGCCAAAACAAAAACCCCGCCAGCTTTTGGCTGACGGGGTTTTGACAATTGTCGGTGTCGACGGGCTCTTACTGAGCCATGTAGCGGTCGATTTCGGTCTGCAGCATAGCGTATTCACGGCAGTCGGTGCCGCAACGCTTTTCGATTTCCGCCAACTGCTCGCGGGCCTTGTCAACCTGGCCGAGTTGCAGGAAGGCTTCGCCCATATATTCCATGACCAGTGTGTAGTCCGGGTCCTCTTTCAGAGCCGCGGTGTAGTAGGTCAGGCCCTTTTCGACCATGCCCAGCTTACGATGCGAATAGCCCAGGAAGTTGAGAATGCGGGGATCGTCCTGGTTTTGGGCCAGGTTCAGAAGGTTGATCGCCTCGTCATAGCGCTTGTTGTACGCCAGATCCCGGGCGGCTTCGAAGAGGTTGTTGTCGTCGAGCTGACCGGACTGTTCAACCTTGACGCATTTTTTCTTCTTCTTGTCCCAGGCCAGGCCCTTTTTGCAGGTCGGTGTGACGGTGGCATTCGACGAGCCGCTGCCCGCTGCCAAGGCGCTACCGGCCACAGACATTCCGCCAATGACCATCGAGGCGGCCAATGTGATTTTAAGGGATTGAGTCAACATTTGATTCTCCAAGTTTCCTGTGCCGGGATAATGCCCTGATGCATCTAATACGGCTGGGTTCCCAATTCGGTTTCAGAATAACCGGCGAATGGGCGGTGGCAATGTTAGTTTTGTCACACTTCGTAAACAACGAGGCATTTTGTCGTGACTTGTCTGAACCCAGCATGAACAAGGCGGCTCGGGCCCTTTCAATGCGCACAATGCGCCAATATTTGCCCATTTGCGACAGATTCAAAAGTCTTCCAAAATGGCATGAAAATCGGCCAATCTGCGGCGAAAAACAAAAATAACTTGCAATTCCTGCAGGTTTTTCGCCATGATTTGTGCGTTCGGGTCTAATTGTGCCCGGAGACTGGAAAAGCGCTGTTTGGTTTTGGCATGTGAGTGCCGTTTCTTGAACAGGCCTTTAGGGAGTCTTTTGACCGCTGATGCGGGTCAACTGCGTGATGCCCCCTCCCTGAGGCAATCGAATGAGAGCATCACTTCCTTTCCCCGACGCAGGAACCTGGAATTTCTGCATGTCGTGTGCAGGCATCACACTTGGGAAGAGGAATGTCCCCTATGCAAGGTACCGTAAAGTTTTTCAACGCCGCCAAAGGTTACGGGTTCATCACGCCCGACGAAGGCGAAAAGGACATATTTGTCCATATATCAGCGGTTGAACAATCGGGACTGGCATCTTTGGAAGAAGGCCAAAAGATCACGTTTGACGTCGAGCCCGACCGCAAGGGCAAAGGCCCTAAAGCGATCGATCTGAAAGTGGTCGGCTAAACCAAAAAACGGCCTGACAGGGGAGCTCTTTTCACGCCCATATCTGCATACGTATGCAAAAAATGAGACTTTTGCGCAGCCCTGCTCCAATCCAAACGGGGGCATCTAAAGCCGCTATTTTGAGAAGGCGGCCACGGCCGCTTCGGCAACTTCCTTGCCCCATTCCTGGACGAAATGACCAGCGTTTTCGACCACCATCGGCTCCGGGCATCCGGCGATCAGCTGGCGCATCTTCTCCATCACGGGAGGACCAAGCACTGGATCCTGCGCACCAATGGCCATGAAACTCTGGCCAGTCCATTCCTCCTGCCAGAACTTCATCGCCCGTTTGCTGGTCTGCACCCCTTCCATGTCCGGTTCGACCATCACCATCGGCGGAAAGCGCCGCATGCCGGCCTTGTGCGTCATATCGGGAAACGGCGCATCGTAGGCAGCGACTTCCGCTTCACACAGAATTGGTGTGGCGCGCTTCATCAATGGGCCAACTTTCATGTCCGGATTGGCTTCAACATAGGCGCGCCAGTCGAGAAACGCCTGGCTGGGGGATTTGCCGGTGGCCAGGACCGTGTTCATGATCAACAACCGTTCGAACCGCTCGGGCATTTCGTGGGGGATGGTCAGACCCAGCAGACCGCCCCAGTCCTGCACCACCAGGGTGATGTTGGTGAGATCCAGCCGTTCAATAAAGGCCAGCATCATGTTGCGGTGAAAGTGGAAGGTGTAGACATCATCACTGATCGGCTTGTCGGAGCGGCCAAAACCCAGCCAGTCCGGCGCTACGACACGTGCCCCGGACTCGACAAAGACCGGGATCATCTTGCGATAGAGAAACGACCAGGTCGGCTGACCGTGAAGGCACAAGTAAGTGTGCTTGGCGTCGCGGGGGCCTTCGTCGACATAGTGAACCTGCAATCCCTCATAGCCAGGTAAGTCATCGACATAGTTGGGCTCAAAAGGCCAGTTCGGCAGATTGAGAAAACGCTCCTCGGGGGTTCTCAGCTTGAGAATGGCCGGCATGGGTGACGGGCTCCGTGACAGTTAGGCTGACTTGAGATCAGCTTTCAACGCGGCGGCGAGGAAGTCAAATACGTATCGCACCCGACGGCTGGTCTTCAACGCCCCATGGGAGGTCAGCCAAATCGGCAAGGGGGGAATTTCCATCTGTGGCAATATCCGCACCACCTTGTCGTCCTGCCGCGCAACGGGTCGCGCGGTGAAACCGATGCCCAATCCGGCCCGCACCAGTTGCCAATAGGCAATCTGATCGTCGGTACGGTAGGCAAAGAAATCGCGATGGACTTGGAGCCCAAGCGACCGCGCCCCATCGATGATCAGCGACGAGCGGTCGTAACCAATCATCACGTGGTCGAACAGGTCTTCGATTTTTTCCGGCGCGGGATTTCGGGCCAGATAGTCCCGGCTGGCATAGGCGCCCATCGGCAGATCACCGACCCGTTTGGAAATCAAATCCTGCTGGCTTGGGCGCATCATGCGCAACGCGATATCGGCCTCGCGAAACAGCAGGTTCTCAACCGTGTCGGTCGCCACCAGTTCGATATCGATGCGCGGCTCGCTGAGCTGGAGCTGCGCCAATATTGTCGGCAGCACATAGGTGGCGACGATTCGGCTGGCGGTAATGCGCACCGTGCCTTCCAAAGCTTGCGAACGTCCTTCCGCCGCCAGGGACAGATCCGCCGCAGCATTTGCCATGGCTCGCGCATGAGGCAGAAGATCCGCGCCCTGGGGTGTGAGCTCAAAGCCCCGCGCGTGACGTTTGAACAGGCTGACGCCAAGGGATTGTTCCAGGCTGGCAATGGCCCGCCCCACCGTGGGTTGGCTCGCCCCCGTGGCCCGGGCACAGGCGGACAGAGAGCCGGTTTCCGCGACCGAAACGAAGAAACGAATTTGGGTCCAGTCAAATCCTGATAGTCTATCCATTCAATTATGAATATCATATCTACAAAATAGGGAAATTTCTTTTCATTATTGAACTCATAGATTGGTGTCAGAAAGGAAGATCCCATGACCCAATCCACCCAAAATGTCCTCGTCCTCGGCGCCAACGGCCGCTTTGGCCAGCACACCGCCCTCGCCTTCGCCGCGGCTGATTGGCGTGTTTTTGCACAAATTCGGGCCAGTAAAGAACTCAGCACGGCGCTTGCAGGCCATGCCAATATCCGGGCCGTGAAGTTCGACCTCGAAGGTGATGCCCTGTCGGCCATCGCCGGCAAATGTTCGGTGATCGTCAATGGCCTGCATCCGCCCTATGCGAAGTGGCAAACCGCAGTGCCGCAACTGACACGCGCGGTTTTGGGTCTTGCCCGAAAAAGCGGCGCCACCGTCATTGTGCCCGGCAACGTTTATAATTTCGGCGAAAACATGCCTGAACTGCTGACCGCGGCGACGCCGCAGCAACCGAGCAATCACCTCGGTGAAATCCGGCGCGATATGGAGCAGCAATACCGCCAGGCCGCTGAGCAAGGTGTGCGGACCATCGTGTTGCGCATCGGGGATTTTCTGCAGCGGGAAGCGACAGGAAACTGGTTCGATACCCATATGACCGGCGGGCTGTCCAAGGGCCATTTTGCCTATCCCGGCAGACGCGACATTGCCCACGCCTTCGGTTATCTCCCGGATGTCGGCCGGGCCTGTGTGGAACTGGCCGAGATCCGCTCAGACTTGCCGGCCTTCGTCGACATTCCTTTTGAGGGAACCACTTTGACCGGGGATCAATTGCACCAAATGATCGAGCAGGTCATGGGCAGAAACCTGAAGAAGCGGCAGATTCCATGGCTGATCATCCGCCTCCTGGCCCTATTCAACAAGGACATGCGCAGTGTGGTCGACATGCGCTATCTTTGGGAAGTGCCGCACAGATTGTCAGGTGATGAACTACGTCGGTGGCTGCCGGATTTCCGTCCCACACCGGTGGAACAGATTGTTGCCGACTGCGTCAGCCGCCATATGCCGGCTGAACCGCAGGCAGCCGATTTACATCAGGCGCTCGCCGTTCGGAACTGAGCGTTCAATGGCGGCAAGCACAATGTCGCCGTTGTCATCGGCATAGCCCAAGGTCAGCACTTCGGACATGAACGGACCGATCTGGCGCGGCGGGAAATTGACGACAGCCATGACCTGCCGCCCGACCAGCTCTTCCAACGTGTAATGAACGGTGATCTGGGCCGACGACTTCTTCTCGCCAATCTCCGGACCAAAGTCGATGAACAGTTTGTAGGCCGGTTTGCGCGCTTCCGGGAAAGGCTCGGTCCGCACAACTGTGCCAACGCGAATGTCGACTTTCATGAAGTCGTCAAAGGAAATTTGCTCGCTCATAACTTACCCTGCCAGCTCGCGTGATCGCTTTGTCGCGGCCTCCACCGCATCGCGCAGCAGATCGGGAAACCCGCCATCCGCCATCAACACTTCAAGCGCGGCTTGCGTGGTGCCGTTCGGCGACGTCACATTGCGCCGCAACTGTGCCGGTGACAGTTCAGACTGACGCATCAGTTCGCCAGCGCCACTGATGGTTGCTTCGGCCAGATTGCGGGCCAGTTGAACCGGCAGTCCGGCCGCCTCGCCCGCCTCGGCCAAAGCTTCAGCCAGATGAAACACGTAAGCCGGACCGCTGCCTGAGACGCCGGTCACGGCATCCATCAGCAACTCGTCATTGACCCATTCGACTTCGCCGATCGCTTTCAGCAATTCGGTCACCGTGGCCTTCTGTTCTTCGCTGACCAGCGTGTTGGGCACGCAGACGGTGATGCCCCGTTGCACCATGGCCGGGGTATTTGGCATGGCGCGGATAATGCGTGGGCTGACCGCGGCAAAGGGCGCGCCCAATTTGGCGATGGTCGTTCCGGCAGCAACAGAGACAAGCACATTATTGCCATTCACCAGATGCGCCAGCCCCGGCAGAACCGTTTCCATCATCTGCGGCTTAACCGCAACAATGATAACATCCGCCGGCATGGCCATCTGTGGATCGGTCACATGGCGCACGCCATATTCCTCGATCAATTCAGCCATCTGGAACGGCGGGTTGGGATCAACAACGGTGATCAGCTTGGGATCATGCCCGGCGACCAGCCAGCCGCCCAACATGGCACCCCCCATATTTCCTGCACCAATCAGACAAAGGGTCGGCGAGACGGGCAATTGGGAGGACATCGCTTAAGCCTCGCCAACCGTGTCGAACAGCACGCTGTCCAACGCCTCCGTCGCGGGCTTGCCGGCCCAAACGACGAATTGGAATGCCTGATAGTACCGCTCGCAGGACGATAACGCCGCCTGCAACAAACACTCGATCTGGGCGTCGTTGACGTCTGCACCGCCCGACAGGGGGATCGCCTGCCGGAACAAGACGGACCCATCCTGCGGCCAGATTTCGAAATGACCGAACAACAACTGCTCATTAATCTGGGACAGCAGGCGCATGGCTTCCACATGGCGCTTCTTGGGCACCCGCATGTCAAAACCGCAGGCAATGTGCAACGCCTCAAAATCCTCCATCCAGGAAAACGACACGCTGTAATCCGTCCAAACCCCTTGAACCAGAATGGCGATTTCATCCTCAGCCGGCCGCTCAAACGCCCATTTATTGAAATCCGCAACCAACTCAATTGCATCAACAGGATGACTGTCACGTTCTACCAGTGTCGCACCAATGCTCATCAAATACCGTCTTTCCTCAGACCAAAACTCACCCTCGTGCCACCTCGAGGGAGACGCCACGCTGCATCAAAATTTACGCTCACGGGATTAAACTGAAACGCGTAACCGCCCCGAATCATTTAATAGATTCAGAATAGTACGAGATGGGGTGCTGCGAACCCCGCATCCTTAACCATTCACAGAATCAGCGGCACTTTTATTGAATCAAAAATTTCGATTTCGACGCCAAGCGATTCAAAAGAATCACGAATTCAGAACTTATCCACGGCGATTTTTTTTGTGAATTTCGGCGATTATTTTTCCGAGGCCTTTGCAGCCGGGGCTTTTTTGGCGGCTGGCTTGCGGGCGGCCGGCTTTTTCGCCGAAGCCTGCACCAATTCCTTGAGGGCTGCGATCTCGGCGCGCAGTTCTTCATTTTCCATGCGGGCCTTGGAAGCCATCTCCTTGACCGCTTCAAATTCATCGCGCTGGACCAGATCCATCTGCTGCATGAACCGCTCAGCCTGACTGCGCATGGCGCCCTCAACCTCACGACGTGCGCCCTGGGCAACACCGGCAGCGTCGGTCATCAATTTTGCAAACTCATCAAATACGCGGGAAGGACCCTGACCACCTTGATTCATGACTTGCTCCGATCTGGTTGAAAGCTCTGGCGTTTCTTCCCTCTACCTAGGGCCTCAGCGGTCTGACTTCAACTGCCTCATTGACGCAACTTGATGCCGCCACAGAATAAGGGCAAACAGGCACCCATCAAATCATCAGAGTCCTCCCATGCATCCGCTTGCTCCTTCGCTATCGGCGCTGACCTTTCCGCAAATCGATCCGGTGCTGATCCAGATCGGCCCGATTGCCATTCACTGGTATGGCCTGGCCTATGTGGTCGGCATTCTGGCTGGCTGGTATTTCGCCAAGAAAGTGGTGTCCAATCCGCGCCTTTGGCCGGAGTCGGGATCGCCGATCAAGCCGATCCATCTCGACGATTTCCTGACCTGGGCGGTGATTGGTATCGTCGCCGGGGGCCGTCTTGGCTACGTGCTGTTCTACAATTTCAGCTACTACCTGGCCAATCCGCTTGCGATTCCGGCGATCTGGGATGGCGGTATGAGTTTCCATGGCGGCACGATCGGCTCGATCCTGGCGATGATCCTGTTTGCCCGGTCGCGCGGATTTTCAGCCTATTCCCTGCTCGATGTGATTGCCGCGGCCTCCTGCTTCGGCATTTTCTTCGTCCGCATCGCCAACTTCATCAATTCCGAACTCTGGGGCCGCACCAGCGATGTGCCCTGGGCGATGGTCTTCCCCAATGGCGGCCCCCTGCCCCGGCACCCGAGCCAGCTCTATGAGGCAGGTCTCGAAGGTCTGGTCCTGTTCTGCATTCTGGCGCTGCTGATCTTCCGCTTTGGCAAGCTGAAGACGCCCGGATATGTCGGCGGGGCCTGGGTGGTGGGCTATGCCGTATCCCGGATCATCGTCGAGTTCTTCCGCCAACCGGATGCGCATATTGGCTATCTTGCCGGCGACTGGCTGACGATGGGCATGATCCTGTCGCTGCCCATGGTGGCTGTCGGTCTGTGGGGCATGATGACCGCTTCGGGGCGCACGCCCTGGCACAGCGACGACAGCAAATCGCAAACTTGATGACACC
>JABSRX010000101.1 GCA_013214695.1 Rhizobiaceae bacterium
TCATTGATCGCATTGACGGTGATGTTTACCGTCGCGATGTTACTGTCAAATTCCCCATCATTGACCTGATAGGTGAAGCTGTCGGAGCCGTTGAAATTGGAGTTTGGCGTATAGGTGAACGTGCCGTCCAGTTCCAGAACGACACCACCATTGGAGGGACCTGTTACCACCGACGCATCCAGCGAAGAAGAGGATGATTCCGCATCTGTATCGTTGTCGCGCACGTCGAAGTTGGCCACCACATCTTCGTCGGTTGTGACGCTGTCATTGACCGCGATGGGCGCCGTGTTGGTTGCATTGACCGTAATCGTCACGGTGACGGTGTTACTGTCGAATTCGCCATCATTGATCTTATATTCAAAGCTGTCAGTGCCGATGAAGTCTGTATCCGGTGTATAGGTGAAGTCACCATTGGTGCTCAGCGAGAGGGTGCCGTCCGTGACATCGGTGACCAGCGACGCGGTAAGGGAAGCCGCAAGCGTGTCCACATCTTCGTCGTTGATCACGACGTTTTGGCCGCTGAGCGCCGTATTTACATCCGTTGAGTAGCTGTCACCGACGCCGACCGGCGCGTCATTTACCGCTGTCAGATCGATGCGCTGCCGCTCACGGTCAACAGCTTCCAAGCCGTCGTTGTCGATTGCGAAATACCACAGAAAGACAGTGCCGGCGAAGTCGGTCGCCGGTTCAAAATAGAGGGTCAGTTCGTTGACGCCGGTTGTACCGATGACATCACCGACAGCGATATCCTGGGTGAGACCGACATCCGTGTAGAACGTGCCTTCCGTTGCTGGGTCAGGAAGGCTCTGGATGCGGAAGCTCGCAACGAAGCCGTCGGCGTCCGTGCCAAATATCGAGAAATTGAAGGGGGCAGCATCCTCGAGGACGGTGATGGTTGGCTGCCGGTCGCCTTCCGGCGGGGTCTGAGCAAAGGCCATGTTGGTCACAGCAAAGAACGCGACGACAAAGGCCAGGGTCAATAAAAACAACCGCACCAGCAAGTGTGATTCAGTATAGCGCGATGGGCGGCTAACCAAATGGTTCATCGATACTGAATCGAATTCAGTATTGATTTCATCAAGTGAATAAAAGCGTGTGTGGCTTTGAGTTTTTTTGGCAATTGAACCCATAATCCGAGACCTTCAATAAGCGAAAACGTACCTTTTCGCGTATCGAAGGAGGGTTCGGCCAACCACTGCACAAATATTATGTTTCAGGCCGCGATGGTCAGAACGCAGGAAACTGAAGGAGAGCCCTCAAAAAAATATCTTTGAAAACAGGGTTAACAGATCGGATATAGGCGCTGTGAAAGGGGGATTGCGGGGATGCTGATCCAAGAAGGTTCCGCGCGTAACTTGGCCTCCCGGCACGCTGGCGCGCCGGCTCTGGCTCAGGATCTATTTGAAAGACCGTGAGGTTCGAGGAACCCGTGAACAGCGCTAGTCGTCGGAGATGGGGTCCACGTCAAAGGCTTTGATCGTCATCGAGATCAAGGCGTAATAGCCCAGCACCCCGATCAGATCCACCAGACCGTCCTTGCCCAACAGGCTTTCGGCCCGGTCATAGAGATCCTGGGAAATGCCGCGCTCCATGTTCAGGGTGCGTGAGACTTCATAGACGACAGCCTCGTCGGCCTTGTCGAATTCAGGCTCCTCATCGCGGCGCAAGGCTTCGATGATGCTGTCGGCCAGCCCGGCTGCGCGGGCAGGGGGCTCGTGGGATTGCCATTCAAACGTCGCATCCCAGACACGTGCGGTCACCAGAATCGCCAGTTCCGAAAGCCGCGGTTCGAGCGAACTGTCATAGCGGCAATATTGCCCAAGCTTTTGCGCCTTGTCGGCCAGAGCCGGTCGGTTCAGCCAAACCGCCAGCGGACCGACCACCGCGCCGCGCGGGCCGGAGCGGATGGCGTCATATACCGGCTGTTGCTCGTCGGTCAGATTGTCGGGATCAAGAGGGGCTATACGGGCCATGGCGCGTTCCTGTGGGTGGTCGTTAAACGTCGGGGCGGCGGGGCGGCGGGACGGCGATTGAATCAGAAGTTGACCCGGTCGCCGCCTTTCAGACCAAGAATATCACGCGCTTCGTCAGGTGTCGCGACTTCACTGCCGAGATCCTCGACAATGCGTTTGATCTTGGCGACCTGTTGCGCGTTGCTCTCGGCCAGTTTGCCGCGGGAGATGAACAGGCTGTCCTCCAGCCCAACCCGCACATGGCCGCCCATCTGGCTGGCCGTGGTGGCCAGTGGCATTTGCGCTGCACCCGCCCCCAGCACCGACCAACGGTAGTCGTCGCCGAAGAGACGATCTGCCGTGCGCTTCATGAATATAAGGTTGTCCACCTCCGGCCCGATGCCGCCGAGGATGCCCATCACGAACTGCAGGAAAATAGGCGCTTTGAACAGGCCGACATCCATACAGAAGCGCAGATTGTACAAATGGCCGACATCGTAGCATTCATGCTCGAACTTGACGTCGTGCGGCGTCAGGTTCTCGGCCACCTTGCCAATGTCGTTGAACGTGTTGCGGAAAATGTAGCCGTCAGAATTTTCAACGTAGGCCTTTTCCCAGTCGAACTTCCAGGTGTCGTAGCGCTTGGCCAGCGGATGGAAGGAAAAGTTCATCGAGCCCATGTTGAGCGAGCACATTTCGGGCGAGAATTTCAGCGCCGGTGCAATGCGGTCTTCGATCGATGTCATCATCGAACCACCGGTGGAAATGTTGACCACGGAATTCGTCGCCTGCTTGATGCGCGGCAGGAAGGCGGCAAAGTCATCGGTATCAATCGAGACGCTGCCATCATTTGGATTGCGGGCATGCAGATGCAGTATCGATGCGCCGGCCTCGGCCGCGGCGATCGCCTGACTGGCGATGTCGTCAGCCGTGTAGGGCAGGGCGTCCGACATGGTCGGTGTGTGAATCGCCCCGGTGACGGCGCAGGTGACGATGGTCTTCTTTTGTGGCTTGGCCATGTTCAGTCTTTCCCAACCGATTTGGTTTCAACTCTGTGGCTGAGCGGAAACAGTTCCAGTCCCCAGCGTTCGCGGATAAGGCCCCAAATGCCCTTAGGGGCTTTGAGCATGATGAGAATGGCGACAACGCCGAGCACGATCAGATAGATGGTGCCGAGGTCGGCGAGGAACTCGCGCAGGGCGAAGTAAACCAGCGTTCCGATGATCGGCCCTTCGATGGTGCCAATGCCGCCGATCACCACGATGAAGATGACAAAGGCGGTCCAGTCGTTGACGGAGAAGGCGGCATCCGGCGAGATGCGCAGCTTTTGCAAAAAGATCAGCGCGCCGGTCACGGTCGTCAGCGCCGCGGTGACCACATAGACGAGGAATTGGGTGCGCCAGATGTCGATCCCCAATGACCCGGCGGCGAGCTCATTGTCGCGGATGGCGGTCAGGGCAAGGCCCTTACGGGAGCGCAGGAAGAAATAGACGATGGCCAGAACCATCACCACCAGGCCCAGCGCCAGCCAGTAGCTGGTCCATTCCCGCATGGTGCGGCTGGCAGCAACCGATTTGACGATTTTCACCGGCAGGGAAGAGCCGGAGCCGCCGCCCAGCACTTGGATTTGCGCAAACACAAGGCGGAAGACCTCGGCCACCACCCAGGTGCCAATGGCAAAATAGGCGCCGCGCAGGCGGAAGATCAACGCGGCCACGGGCACCGAAATGGCTGCCCCGAACAGACCGGCAACACCGATGGCCAGAATCGGATGCAGGCCGCCGAATATCGTCAGCGCAAACAGCAAATAGCCGCCAAAGCCGACAAAGGCTTGCTGGCCCACCGACACCAGACCGGCATAGCCCGCCAACAGGTTCCACAGGCTGGCCAGGGCCAGATAGAGAAACAGTTCACTCATCAGGCGCATGTCGGCGCGTCCGGCCCAAAGCGGGGCCAGGGCCAGGGCGATCAAAATGATGATGCCTGCAATGCCGGCGATACGGCTGGCCTGCGAGGAACGGCGGACAAAATGATTATCTGGTGCGCTCATCGAACTATCCCGTCATCCGAGGAAACAGGCCGCGCGGTCGAACGGCGAGGATCAGCAGGAACACAACATGCCCCGCCAGGACCTGCCAGCCTGGATGGATCTGCGCGCCGATATTTTGCGCCACGCCCAATATGACACCGCCAATCAGCGTGCCCCACAGGTTGCCCAGACCACCAATGATCACCGCCTCAAATCCGAAGATCAGGCGTCCGCCGCCAATCGACGGGTCAAAGCTGGTGCGCATGCCAAGGAAAATACCTGCAATCGCAACCACTGCCAGCGACAGGGCCATGGCAAGGCCGTAGACGTGGCGCTTGTTGAGGCCCATCAACTGGGCGACATCCTGATTGTCTGAAACCGCCCGGAAGGCGCGGCCCAAAGCCGTGCGGTAAAAGATGAACTGCAGGCCGGCAATCACCACCACTGCGGTGACGAACATCAGCACCGGCAGCAGGCCAACCGAGATGCCACCGATATTGGCGCTGGCTGTGCCAAGGGCGCCGGCATCCATTTTCTGGGGGTCCGCCGAATAGGTTTCCAGCAGGGCGTTTTGAATGATCACCGACAGGCCGAAAGTCACCAGCAGCGGCGGCAGAATGTCATCGCTCAGCGTGTTGTTCAACACCACCCGTTGCAGCGCATAGCCGATAATCGCCATCAGCGGCACGACGATGAGCAAGGCCATCAACGGGTAAAGGCCCAAGGCCGTCGCAATGGTCAGCCCCAGATAGGCGGCCAGGATGATCAGATCACCATGGGCGATGTTGACCAGCCGCATGACGCCAAAAATCAGCGACAGCCCGGCCGCGATCATCGCATAGAGACCGCCCAGCAGGATGCCCTGAACGATTGAGTTGATCCAATCCATCCGTCTTAAACTCCGAAATAGGCGCGGGATATTTCTTCGCGCGACTGGCTGCCAGATTTGCCTTCGAGGGAGACCCGGCCCTCCTGCAGACAGTAGAAGCGCTTGGACACCGACAGCGCCTTGGAAATGTCCTGCTCGACGATCACCGCGCTCATCCCGCCATCGACAATCTGCGGCAAGGCATCGTAGATCGACTTGATGATCACCGGCGCCAAACCAAGGCTGACTTCGTCCAGAAGGATGAGGTCCGGGTTGGCCATCAAGGCGCGGCCAATGGCCACCATCTGTTGCTGGCCGCCGGACAGCGATGTCGAGGCCTGATGTTTGCGCTCCTCGAGGATCGGGAACAGCTCATAGACTTTGCCGAGCGACCAGGGGCCGGGCCGTTTGACCTGTCCACCGATCATCAGGTTTTCTTCCACCGACAGCGATTCAAACAGCTGCCGCCCTTCCGGGACCAGGGCAATGCCACGGGCTGCCACTTCGTCGGCGCGCAGGGAGCCGATCGGCTCCGAGCGATAGACAACCTGCGAGGCGCCGTTCTGCATCAAGCCGCTGATCGAACGCATCAGGGTGGATTTGCCGGCACCATTGGAACCGATCACCGCCACCACTTCGCCCGCGTCGACGGTGAAGTCGATTCCGAACAGGGCCTGAAAGTCGCCGTAATGGGCGTCGAGCTTGCTGACGGTCAGATTGAACTCAGCCATGGGCTTCCATCTCCCCGTCCACTTCGATGCCGAGATAGATTTCCTGCACCTGCTTGCTGGCCATGATCGCCTTGGGTTCGCCCTCGGCAATCAGGCGGCCAAAGTCGATCACCGCGAGGCGATCGACGACGGCGAGCAGGGCATGCACCACATGCTCGATCCAGACGATGGAAATGCCGCGGGCGTGGATTTTCTTGATCGTGTCGACCAGCGAAACGCATTCCGCTTCGGTCAGGCCACCGGCGATTTCGTCCAGCAGCAAAAGCTTGGGTTGTGCACACAATGCCCGGGTGAGTTCCAGGCGCTTGCGGTCGAGCAGCGTCAGGCTGCCGGCGAGTTTATTGGCCTTGCTCAACAGGCCGGTATCGTCCAGCACTTCAAGGCACAGGTTTTCAGCTGCATGACCGGAAAGGCCGGCCCCTTGGGTTGCCGCCACAAGGGCGTTTTCAAAGACGCTCAGCCCACCGAAAGGCTGTGGCACCTGAAAGCTGCGGGCCATGCCGGCACGGCATCGCCAGGCGGCGCTGTTTTTGGTGATGTCCTCACCGAGAAATTCGATTTTACCCGAGTCAGGGCTCAACGTCCCCGTCACCAGGTTGAACAGCGAGGTCTTGCCTGCGCCGTTGGGACCGATAATGCCCAGGGCCTCGCCCTGTTCGATGGCAAATGTCGTCTCGTCGGCGACCACAACGGCGCCAAAGGATTTGGACAATTTGTCGAGTTTGAGGATGGCGCTCATGGGGAGAGTGTCCGGATCATCGGTCGCATCAAAAATCATGGGCGGAGGCCGAAGCCTCCGCCCGAGATTGGTTTTTTACAGCAGTTTCAAATCACCCGTCAGCGGGATGTTTGGATGGGCTGAATTGGCGACGATCTTCAGGTCGAACTGATCGCCTTCCTTCTGCCACTGGCCGGACACCAGCGGTGTCTTGGAGACGTTCTTGACCGGACCGTTCGACCAGTCGACGGCACCCACCATGGTGTCGAGCTTGGTACCCGCAATGGCTTCGGTGACGGCCTCAGGGCTTTCCAGGTCGCCGGCACGTGACACCACGTCGGCAACGACTTCAAATAGCGCGTGGCGGAAGCCGATTGGCTGTGTCCACTGCTTGCCGGTTTCGGCGGTGTAGCCATCAGCCAGTGCTTTGGCGGATGTGCCTGTCAGGGACGAGGTGAACGGATGGCTTGGCGACCACCAGACCTCGGAAGACAGACCGTTGCCACGGTCGCCCAGCGAATTGATCACTGATGGGAACAGCAGCGCCTTACCGATGGTGACGATTTTTGGATTGAAGCCCTGCTGGGCTGCTTGCGACCAGAAGGTGGCGAAGTCAGGCGGGATCATCACGCCAGTAACCAGCTCACATCCAGCGTCCTTGAACGCCTGGATCTGGCTTGAGAAATCATCGCTCAGCGGCTGGTAGCGACCTGGATCGGTCAGCTCGTAACCGGCTGCAGCGAATGGCTTCGGCAGGCCGAGATTCGGATCACCCCAGGCATTGCCGTCAGCGTCATTGGGGAACAGGCCACCAACTTTCTTGGTGACGCCGGACTGACCCCACATGTCGAGGAAGGTGCCGATCACATCTTCCAGACCCCAGAAGAAGTGGTAGGTGTTCTCAAAGCCTTCGGCCGGATTGCCGTTACGGCCAAAGAAGTAGGGCTGCCATGGGCAGTCGGTGGTGATGCAAGGCGTGCCGTTGACTTCCGCCTGGTCAGCCACCGGGTTGGTGGTGTCCGGCGTGGCGGCCGCGGTGATGATGTCGACTTCCTCGCCGAGCAGCAGTTCAGATGCCACTTCCGAAGCGCGGTTCGGGTTCGACTGGCTGTCACGCACCAGGATTTCGACGTTCCAGGTCTTGCCGTTATTGGTGATGCCTTCAGCGAACTTTTCGCGAATGCCTTTGATGATGTAATCATCGGCCTCGGCAAAACCGGCCAGCGGGCCTGTTTTGGGGCTGACATAGCCGACCTTGATGGTCGGGTTTTGCGCATAAGCGCGCGTCTTGCTCAAAATCGCCGGCGCGGCCAGCGCACCACCCGCAAGGGTCATGAACCGACGGCGGTTCATGGTGAAAAGTGTGGATTTCATTTTGTTCCTCCCAGAATTTGCCGGAACGTCCCGGCGACTAAGCTAATCACTCAACAGGCCTGATATCTCGGTGAGATAGGCAGGTACCTTTTTGCGCAGCGCTGCGGCTTCTTCGTCCGTCCATGCGCGAAATCCTTCGCCCGATTTCATGCCCAGCTTGCCGTCCTCCACAAGCTTCTCCAGATAGGGCGATGGTCCTTTCCGGCTTTCCAAATCGAACAATACATTTTCGTGGATGTCCAGCGTTAGATCGGTGCCGACAAGGTCGGCATTTTCAAGCGGTCCAAGGACCGCCAGACGGCGGCCAAAGCTGGCTTTGATCACGGTGTCGACAGCGCGGGCGTCGCAAATGCCATTTTCAACCAGGCTGATCGCCTCACGCCACAAGGCATGTTGCAGCCGATTGCCGATGAAGCCCGGCACGTCTTTCTCAACCCGCACCGGCGTCTTGCCGACCTGGGCGAGCAAATCCATCATCGCGGCCATGGCGCTTTCACCGACCCAGTCGGTTTTGACGACTTCGACCAGCGGGATCATATGCGGCGGGTTCCACCAATGGGTGCCAAGCGCCCGGTGACGGGTTTCAAGCCCCTCCATGATCAGGCTGATCTGGATGACAGAAGTGTTGGACGCCAAAATGCAATCGGCAGGCGCGTGGCGCTCGATCTCGGAAAAGATCGCTTGCTTCAGCGGCAGTTTTTCCGGCGCGGCTTCAAAAACGAAGTCGGCTTCGGCAACCGTTTCAGGGATGTCCTGGCAGACCGTGATGCGCGCGATCGTAGCGTTGGCTTCCGCGTCACCCACACCCATGGAGGCGAGACTATCCCGCACCCGTTGATGCAGGCTGGCGCGGGAGGCGGCATCGGGATCACAAATGCGGATCTTGTTGCCGCCGCGGGCCATGACAAGGGCGATGCCGTGGCCCATCAGGCCACCGCCGATTATGCCAATCGTTTTGGATTCCGCAGCCGCCATTATCCCGCCGTATAACCGCCATCGGCATAGAGAATGTGACCGGTGTAGAAGTCCGACGCCTTCGACGCGAGGAAGAGCAGCGGCCCGGCCAGATCTTCCGGTTCTCCAAGACGCCCTTTGGGAACGCGCGACAGGAAGCCGGCGCGCACCGCGTTGGCCTTTTCGTTGTCTTCAAACATCCAGGCCGTCAGCGGCGACCGGAATACGGTCGGTGCGATCGCGTTGACGGTGATGCCGGTTGGTCCCAGTTCGCAGCCCAGCGCCTTGGTCATGCCATCGACTGCAGCCTTGGAGGCGCAATAGGCCGTATAGCCGGCCGGGTGACCCAGCAGGCCCCGCGCCGAGGACACCAGCACGATCTTGCCACCAACGCCCTGCGCCTTCATCTGACCGGCGGCAGCACGGGCAATCAGCCAGCTTTGGGTGACGTTGGCGTCCATCACATCGGTGAACGTGTCGGGCTCCATGTCGTTGATCAGGGCCACCTTGTTCATGCCGGAGGCGACGACGAGAATATCGAGGGAGCCAAAGGTGGCGACCGCATCATCGACCAGTTTCTGGCAGGTGGCTTCGTCATTAGGGCGAACGTTCTGTGCCGAGACTTCGGCACCCATGCCCTGGCATTCTTCGGTGATTTCCTGCAGCGCCGTTTCATTGCCGGCGGCCAGAACCAGTTTGCAGCCGGCACCGGCCAGCACGCGTGCGGCGACCATGCCGAAGGCCCCGGAAGCGCCGGTAATCAGCGCCACCTTGCCTTTGACGTCGAACATCGAGAGGGGATTGGACAAAGACGTTTCGGTCATGGGGTTTCCTCTCAGTCGGCTTTCGGTGGATAGGGCATGACCACCAGCATGATGCAGACATCGTTGCGGCGGTTTTCAATGCGCCGCACTTCGTTGGGGGCAATGGTGCAGGAATCGTATTTGCCCAGCACCGTATCCTTGCCATCGATTGTGACGGTCATTTCGCCCTGCAGGACCACGTAGACCTTTTCAAAGGGTGTTGAGTCCGGACCGGCGCCGCCACCGGGCAGAAACTGGCTGAGGCCGACCCATTGGTTCTCCGGCCCGCCTTCAGCAAACCCCTGAAGGCGCAGGCCTGTCACGTCCCAATGGTTGGGGGCTTCATACTTTTCGGCGTCTGCAAAGCGATTGACCAGCATGGATCAGAAATCCTCGCCCGGCTCGATGCGGTATTCCTGGCCCTTGTCCATCATCGCCACCAGGCGAATGATGCAGCCGTCGCCGCGATCCCAGTTCCATGGGAAGAAAGCGAATGTGCAGCGCTTGCCGGTTACGGCGTCAAGATCGCCACCGACATTTTCAATGCCGAGAATGCCGTTGGAGAACAGCTTGTTGTGGACCGGTTCCCACTCCGGGAAGTCGTCTTTCCAGTCGACGCCGCCGGACCACTCGAAATATTCCTGCTCAAGATGCGGCAGGATCGGGCCATTGCGCTGAGGGCCGATGGCGGTCGCGAGCGGATGGTCGTTGGCCTGGGTATCGTGGCCGACAACCTTGATGCCTTTCTCAACCATCCAGTCAGCAGCGGAAGGCACGAGACCTGGGCAATAGGCAAAATAGTCTCCGTCTTCGTAGACCTTGTGCCAGCCGGTATTGATGATCAGTACGTCGTTCTTGCGAATGGCGTGGCCGCAGGCCTTTTCCAGGTCATCTGCGGTGATCTGTTCCCATTTCTTTTTGGGGATCGACACCACGATGCCGGAGCCAAAGAAATGGGGCAGGGGAACTTCGTCAATGAACGGTGTTCCCTGAACAACGTGGGCCGGCGCGTCGATATGGGTGGTGACGTGCATGGTGGTGGTGATGGTCTGGCTGAGCACGCCGGACTTGGCCATGTAGTGCTTGCGCTCAATGGCGACGTCTTTGAAGTAAGGCCAGTTCGGGCACTGGAATCCATAACGGTGGCTGAGATTGTAAAACTCAATGCCCATGTCGTTGTTGGTGTTTTCCTGGAAATCAATTCCACGAATCGTAACAGTCATCTGCCGCTCCTCCATTCGTTTGGACAGGTTCCAAACGCAGCGTTGGTGTGTCCGGTTGATCCCGGATGATCACAATACGGTATAGCTGTATTGCATTGCAGTCAAGTATGTGGGATGACTGTACCGTATTGCGGGCAGGTCTGTGGAAGAACCACAGGCCGCGCCGCCAGGGTCAAACCGGAAAGAGCCCACCCAGGAAGAGCTAATGCCAGAAGAGAAAACCAAGTCAGGCCGATCGCAGGGCATTCAGGTGATTGCCCGTGCCGCAGCGATTTTGCGTGTGCTCCGCGACAGCCAGGGCGGCTTGAGCCTGGGTCAGATCTCGCGCCAGGTCGACCTGCCGCGCTCCACGGTGCAGCGCATTGTCGGCGCCCTGCAGGAAGAACGGCTGGTGATCGCCTCGAGCGCCGAGGGCGGCCTGCGGCTCGGGCCGGAACTGCACTCGATGGCCGAAAATACCCGTTTTGATATCGTCGAAAGCTGCCGTTTGCTGTTGTCGGAATTGGCTGAGGCAACCGGCGAAACGGTTGACCTTGCGGTTCATCGCGGCGCCGGCATGATCTTTCTCGACCAGGTTCCGGGCATGCATCGCTTGCGCACCGTCTCTTCGGTGGGCGATGCGTTTCCTTTGACAACAACCGCCAATGGTCGCGCTGCACTGGCTCTGATGGACAATGCGCGCGTCGCCAAACTGGTCAATGCGGAATGGCAGCGCACGGGATTTGCCGGCGACCTGGACGCCTTCATGCAGCGCATTGAACAGATCCGCACCGATGGGCTCGCCTATGACCTGGATGAACATACCGTCGGCATCAGCGCCATAGGATTTGCCTTTCAGGACTGGAACGGCGAAATTCATTCCATATCGGTGCCGATCCCATCGAGCCGCTATGCGGCAAGCAAGTCGGTTGTCGAGATATCTCTGCACAAGGCCAAAAAGCGCATCACGAAACTGATCAGCGGATAGAAGCCGCCACCGAGGATGAGAAAGGGGAGGGACGATGCCGGAAATCGAACCAGCCGATAAATCATTGAAATCCATGAAAGGCCGCCACCTTTGGCATGCACCGCTGTCGAGCTGTTCGCAGCGGGTGCGCATCGTGTTGAGCGAGATGGGTCAGGACTATGAAAGTCACCTGCTCAACATGGAAAAGGACGAGCACGCGACGCCCGAATATCAGGCCATCCACCCCAACGGCCTGGTGCCCGCCTATCTTGAAGATGGCCGACTTTTCATCGAATCCATCGAAATCATTCAGCAGATCGCGGGCGCGGAAAGCGAATTGCTGGAGGCGGCCGATCCGGACCTTCTGCAACGGGCAGACGTCGCCCAGGCCGATTTGAAACTGCTGACCTTCGAATTCCTGTTCCGCTTCTCCGGCCCGCAGCCGAAGGAACGGTCGGAAGCCTTTCAGGCCAAACACCAAAACGAGGTCTTGAAGCAGTTCAAGCGGGACTATGAAGCGGGTTTTGCGCGGGAGCGCATTGACGCTGCCGTGGATCGCACAGCGGCGGGCTTCCAGCATCTCGATGATCTGTTGAGCGATGGACGCCAGTTTCTCTCCGGCGACACGTTTTCGCTCAGCGATGTGGCCTGGATGCCCAACTTTCACCGGTTCCAATTGATGAACTGGCCGTTTGACCGCACGCCGCATCTTCAGGCCTGGTTCGAGCGCGTTGCAGCGCGCGACAGCTATCGGGTTGGCCTGGTCGAGTGGCAGCCGGAACCCCTGCGGGCCGCTTTTGCTGAATATGTCAAAAAACGGCAGGCCGAAGGCACCGATATCCGCCAATACGGCTCGCTGGCCTGACGTTAGGGAAACATTAACCATAAATGGCCAGCCTGTGCGTATACATTGCACAGGAGTGGGTCATGTCAGACACAACCAAAGCGGAAACCACACCGAATGGGACCGGTGGTCTGGGGGGACTGCTGGATATCATGTTCGAGCAGTCGCTGATTGTCCGGGCCGAACGCAGTCGCTACGACGGCGGACTGCATCTGGAACATTGGTCTGCCCCCTATATGCGGCTGGGTTTGCGCATTTTGACGGTGCCATTCCAAAACCCCATGCCGGCAGCGATCCTGCTGGCTGCTTTGCTGTTTACGCCGCTGTTCTAGGCCGACATCAGGCCATAGCCAGCGCGGCAATTTTGCCTATATTGCTTCGAAACTGACGTTCAGTGTCGAAGCGATAAGGGCAGTAGTGTGAATTCCACCATCAAGAACATGCGCAATCTGGAACCGTCTGAGCGACTGCAGGCGGTGGTGAATGCTGCCGGGCTGAGCACCGAAGACGCCCAGATCCTCGCAGGGGCCGATATGCTGCCCCTGTCGGTGGCCAATGGCATGATCGAAAACGTGGTCGGCAAGTTCGAATTGCCCATGGGCATTGCCACCAATTTTCAGGTCAACGGCAAGGACTACCTGGTGCCGATGGCGGTAGAAGAGCCGTCTGTCATTGCAGCGGCGTCCTATATGGCCAAACTGGCACGGGCCGGGGGCGGCTTCAAAGCGTCGGCAACCGATCCCGTCATGCGCGCGCAGATCCAGGTTTTGGGCATCGATGATCCCCACGCCGCCAAACACCGGTTGTTGCTGCATCGCGATGAATTGATCGACAAGGCCAACAGCCGCGACAAGGTTCTGGTAGCGCTGGGCGGTGGATGCCGCGACATTGAGGTCCACGTTTTCGAGGACAGTCCTGTCGGGCCGATGATTGTGGCCCACATTCTGGTCGACGTGCGCGACGCCATGGGGGCCAACGCCGTCAATTCCATGGCCGAAATGCTGGCCCGGCCGATCGAGACCATCACCGGCGGCCGCGTGCGTCTGCGCATCCTCTCCAACCTGGCCGATCAACGCCTGGTACGGGCCAGTGTGCAACTGTCTGCGGCAGCACTCGACACCAAGGACTATTCGGGCAGCGAAGTGGCAACCGGCATTGTCGAAGCCTGCGCGCTGGCTATCATCGACCCCTACCGCGCCACCACCCACAACAAGGGCATCATGAACGGCATCGACCCGGTGGTCCTGGCGACCGGCAACGATTGGCGAGCGATTGAAGCAGGGGCCCACGCCTTTGCCGCTCATAAGGGCCAGTACACCTCGTTGACCCGCTGGGAATTGAACGCGGCAGGGGATCTCTGCGGCAGCATTGAATTGCCCATGGCGCTTGGTCTGGTCGGCGGTGCCACCAAGACCCATCCGGCGGCGCAGGCGGCCTTGCGGCTGTTGAATGTGGAGACCGCGACCGAACTGGCCCAGGTGGTTGCTGCTGTTGGTCTCGCACAAAATCTCGGGGCGCTGCGGGCGCTGGCGACAGAGGGCATTCAGCGCGGCCACATGGCCTTGCACGCCCGCAACATCGCCATCACCGCCGGTGCGACCGGCAATGACATTGACCGGATTGCCGCTCAACTCGCAGAGGAAGGCGAAGTGAGCGTCGACCGTGCCAAGCAATTGCTGGGTGCATGAGCGACGCGGTCCGCATTGTTGAAGTTGGCCCGCGCGACGGGTTGCAAAACGAGCCCAATCCGGTTGCCAGCAAGGATAAGATCGAGCTCATCAACCAGCTCGCCGCTTGCGGGCTGACGCACATCGAAGCGACCAGCTTCGTCAATCCGCGCTGGGTGCCGCAATTGGCCGATGCGGGCGCGGTGATGGATGGCATCCGCCGCTCCGCCGGCGTCACCTATTCGGTTCTGGTGCCGAATCTGAAAGGCATGCAGGCGGCCTTGCAGCATGCGGCAGACGAGGTGGCCGTCTTTGCCGCCGCGTCCGAGGCCTTCAGCCAGAAAAACATCAACTGCAGCATCGAGGAGAGTTTTGCGCGTTTCGCGCCGATCGTCGACTTGGCCCAGGAAAACGCCATACCGGTGCGCGGCTATGTCTCGACCATCACCGACTGTCCCTATGCCGGCGCTGTGGCCCCACAGGCCGTGGTTGAGGTGGTGGAACGCCTGCTGGATTTGGGCTGTTATGAAGTCAGCCTTGGCGACACGCTTGGCAAGGCCAAGCCCGATCAGATTGAAAGCCTGTTGGAACTGCTCCTGAAGCGGGTTCCGGCACAGGCGCTTGCCGGTCATTTTCACGACACGTCCGGCCAGGCCCTGGACAACATCGAGCTGTGTCTGGCGGCGGGTCTTCGCACCTTTGACGCGTCAATCGGCGGGCTGGGTGGTTGCCCTTATGCGCCGGGCGCGCAGGGCAATGTTGCCACCGAAGCGGTTTGCCAGGCGATGGCCGATTGGGGCTTTGAAACCGGCGTTGATCTCGAACGACTGACCCAGGTCAGCGTCTTTGCCAGGCAGATCGTTTCCGCACAGCAGGACTGACTTTTAAGAATTCTTCCCCAGAGCCTTGGCGAGAATCTTGTCGCGTCCATAAATATCGCGCCGATAGTGCGCCGACCCATCCTTGTTGACCCAGGCAGTCAGGTAAGTCACGTGCACTGGCAGCTTTTCCTTCAGCTTGACGACGGTGCGCTTTTTGGAATCGACAATGCCGTCGATCTTGGCGCGGCTGACGGATTGGAAGCCCAATATCTTCTCGGCCAGATCCATCGGCGATTTCAACCGCACGCAACCGTGGGAGAAATAGCGGGAGTCCTTGGCGAATTTCGACTTTGACGGCGTGTCGTGAATGTAGACATTGAACTTGTTGGGGAACATGAACTTGACCCGGCCGAGCGCGTTTTTGGGGTTCGGATCCTGGCGCAGACGCACCGGGAAATTCGCCCGTGAATAGGAGTTCCACGGCACCGCGCCTGGATCGATCTTGCGGCCATTGCTCAACACCCGGATCTGCTGCGACTGCAGCGCATAGGGGTTTTGCTTCAGCTTCGGCAGATATTCCTTGGTGGCGATGGAATAGGGCACATTCCAGAACGGGTTGAATTCCAGATATTCCATCTCGTCGGAGAAGACTGGCGTGCGGTGATAGGGGCGCCCGACCTGCACCAGTTCCGCGTGCAACGTCTTATCGTTCTTGACCAGTTTCAGGACCTGATCGGCCAGATTGACGAAAATATAAGTGTCCCCGAAGTCGGCCTGCATCCAGCGCCGACGCTCCAGGTTGAGCGCCACAAGTTCGATGCGTTCCTGAATGGTGATGTTCAGTTGTGACAGGGTTGTCGGGCCGATGACGCCATCAATCGCCAGCCCGGTGCGGGCCTGAAAGCGCTTCAACGCTTCTACCAGCGCGCCATCATACACATTGCCGGTATGGGCATTGGCGGCCAGATCGCCGGACTGGATCAGACGCTGGCGCAGAACCGGCACGCGCTCGTCTTCCATATCCGGTTTCAGAACTTCGCCTTCCGGAACGCTGACCCAACCGCCGTCGGCCTCCTGCAGTTTCAGGGCGATCAGATGGCTGCGCAGACGGAAGTAGCGCTGGGTCTGCGGCGGCAGGGACGCCAGTTCATCGGCCGGAGCCGCCGCGTTGGACAGGCGGGTCAGCAGATTGTCGGCGGCCAATTGTTCCGGATAGATCACCAGTTCACGGTTGATCGAATTGGGGGCCACCCGGCCGGTGCGCAGGTGCTGGCCGTAGATGACCGAGGCCAGCGACAGCTTGACTTCGAAAGCAGCCATTTCCGATGGGGTTTTCGCGTCAACAGAGGCGAACAATTCACCCCCGCCATAATCCTTGGCGTCCAGGCCATCTTTGTAGGCGGTGAGAAGCTGATAGACCGTTTGCTCGGCAGCGCCCGTGACCTTGCCGTCGGCAATCCAGAGCGGCGCAAAGTTGCGCGCTTCATACCACTGCGCAATCTTGGCAGCCCGCGCCTTCTGGGTTTTGCCCTTGCGTGGCAGTTGAGCCAGTTGAGATTGGATCGCCTGTTGCAGGGGCGATAATTGAGGTTGTTGGGTGGTGGCCGGGGTCAGCGCGGCTTCGGAATTGCCGCTGGATTGGGCCGACGCGATCGTGGCGCCCCCGAAAACCAAGTTGAACGCCACCAGTGCCGTCAAACCGCTGCGTATTTTCATGCCAACCCCCAAAGTCACAAACCTGTATGTCCTCAGTTAAAATCACCGCCAAAATTACCGGGCGGTGATTTCCCCGAGGAGCATGTTTGCCTGAAATCGGTTGAAAGCCAAGGGCTTGGGTCGAGAAGTCGGGGCAGATAGCGCAAGTGTGAAAAACCAGCTTGCTGTCCACGCCGGTGTCTTTGTGTCGACATCACGGGTTTTGCGAGAACCGATCCGCCCCCGGAGTTCGGTTCTCGCGCGCGCACGGGCCCGTCAGGGCCGCCATGCGGGAAGGCTTATTTTTTGACGCGGTAGGCCTTGTGGCAGGAACCGCAATTGGCAGCAGCAGCGCCGAAGGCAGCCTTGAACGCATCGAGATCGGCTGGCTTGGCGGCGATGCCGGAAGCCGTGTCGGCTGCGAATTTGGCAACGGCTGCGTCAAAACCTGCCCGGTCTTCCCAGATTTTCGGAGAGGCTGTGGACTGCCCGCCCGACTCGCTGCCGGCCGGGAAAAGCTCACCAAAGCCGAGCGCTGCCGTGTTCATGGTGCGCAGAACCAGTTCAGCTGCCACGGCGTTGAACTCCATTTCACCCTTCATCATCGCACCACCAACACCGGTCGCTGCGCCAACATTCTTCATCATCGCCTTGCGAACGGCGATAGGGTCTTCCGCGCTGATGGCCGTGCCGGTGGTGGCTGCAACCAGGGCTGCGCCCAATAGGATCTTGAATTTCATGTGAATTTTCCTCCGCGTGATGGCTTTGAGAGTGAAGCCGGTCCAAAACGTCTCAACAGTCTACGATCCTCAATTTTGCTGGACAATGTGACAATATGCAGACATGCTCTGCAATTATGCAGACCATGGATTGGGACATTTTCCGCTACGTGATTGCGGTGGCCGATAATGGGTCGGCCGTTGCCGCCGCCAAGGAGCTGGGGGTCGACGGCACAACCGTCATCCGGCACATCACGAAATTCGAAAATGAACGCGGCGTGCAGCTGTTTGAACGCCTGCATTCAGGCTATTCGCCGACAGCGGAATGCGAGGCCATCATCAAGGTCGCGCGCGAATTGCAGGAGGGGGTGAGCGAAATCAATCGCCGCATCACCGGGCATGACCTGCGGTTGGAAGGGGTGATTTCCGTCACCACAACCGACAGTTTCCTGGAGGCTGTGGTCGCCGACATCATTTCGGAATTTTGTGCCCTGAACCCGCTCATCCAGATCGAAACCATGGTCACGACGGACCGTCTGAGCCTGTCGCGCCAAGACGCCCATGTGGCGATCCGCGCCGTGCGGGAACCGCAGGATCATCTGGTCGGCCAGCGCATCGCCGATGTCGCCTTCGCCATTTATGGGACGTCCCAACTGGTCGAACAATTGCCGGCCAATTCAGATGGGTCTGCATGGGGTGCAATGTCCTGGATTGGCACCGGCGAGTCCCTGTCACGCTCAACAGCCCGTCTGTGGCTTAACGAGCATGTGCCGGAGGACGCCATCAAGGTCACTTCCGACACGTTTGTCGCCATGCGGGCTCTGGCCCGCGCTGGCGTCGGCCTTGCCCTGCTGCCCTGTTGCCTCGGCGACCCGGATCCGGATCTGGTGCGGGTGCTGGATCCGGTGGACGAACTTGCCACCCCGCTTTGGGTGCTGACCCATCCAGACATTCGCAAGGCGGCACGCGTTCGTGCTTTTGCTACCTTCGCCGCCCGGCAGTTGCGGGGCCAATTGGCGCTGCTGGAGGGGACGAACAGCTAGCCGCCGCCGCCGCTCACCCGGGCGTTGGGCGGCTTAGAAATAGCCGACAAAGCTGAGGAATACGCCGATGGCCAGCCAGACGATCCCGGCAATCGTCAGGCCGTTTTTGACCTCCAGCATTTTTTCGCCCCAGGCCTCAACGACATTTGGCAGGGCGACCCGGACGATGCCGCCAAGGATCATGGCCCAGCCGAGGAGCGTGATCAGCACCGGCCAATCGGCAACCCAGATATTGTGATGGATGGTGACCGCCAGGCCACCCAACAGGGTGAAAACACCGGCCAAAAAGACCAGCGCCCGGCTGTTGATGAATTCTCGGGTCAATTGGGTGATGCCATCGCGATCTTTCAGCATGGCAACAGCCATGACCACCATGGTGGGACCCATAAGTTTGGCGATTAAAACGGATGTATTCATGGTTTTTCTCCGCATCAGGTTGTGAGCGGAATCGCCGAGAAACGGGCAAAAACCGCTCATAGGACCCTCAACAACCTCAAAATGGGTACTTTTGGGCGCGATTTCCAGCTTTTTTGGGTCGATTCTCTATTTTTTGGCAGATTGTGGCGCATCCAATTTCTGCGCGCTGATGTGCTGAAAATAGGCTTGATTGAATCTCACATAGCCGTCTTCTGTATGGGCGATATGCGCCTTGGTGAACGCGTGGAAGGCCGGCAGTTTGTGAAACGGCACGGCTGGATAAGCGTGGTGTTCAACGTGATAGGGCATGTTCCAGGCGAGCGCCCGAACGATCGAATTGGTGAAGGTCGTGCGGGTGTTCTCCAGCATCGAGGCGACATGCGGGCACAGGGCGTGCTCGGCCAGTAAATAGGCGCGCAGAAAGGGTGCACCCAGCATGAAGGGCAGCAGCCAGATTTTCACCAGCAGCCAGGACGAGAAGGCAATTGAGATCGCCAGGATCACCGCATAGAGCAGCAACAGAATACGGGCCTCGCGCAGCACCTTGGCGCGACCGCGTTCGGGAACGTAAGCCTCGTGGTTTTCCCGGACCGCGTTTTTGAACAGGGTTGTGAACCGCGCCAGCGTTTCGGGGAGTCCCGACAGGTGTTTGATATATTGCCAAACGGTCTGCGGCTTCGGGCTGGCCAATTCAGGGTCTTTGCCTGGCTCGTGTGTGTAGCGGTGATGGGCGAAGTGGAAATAGCGGAACCAGTCGGGCCCTAGAAATATCAAGAAGCCGCACAGGCGCCCGACCCAGATGTTCAGCCAGTCGCTGCGAAACGGGGTACGGTGGACCGTCTCGTGCAGCAGGGTGAACAAAAAGACGATCAGGATGCCTTGCACCAGCATGATCAGCGGCAGCAATGGTGCATCCTGCAGGATCAGCGTCGTGCAGACGGCAATGGCACCCAGATGCAGGGCCAGATGGCGCAGGCCTTTTGCGTCGGATTGTTCAAGCAGCTCGCGGCGCTGTTCAGCTGTCAGGGCGGCAATGATCGAGCGATGGTCGACGTTCTGCAAAGGCGTTCTCCCGAGCCGATGTCCCCGCAAATTTCATATCGCCTCGCCGCCTGCTTAGCAAACAGAATGCTTCAATCAGGACAAGACTGGCTCTACATGAGAATGTTCAGTGCCTGGCGAATTTTGGCGTCAGCCTGGCTGTCGACATAGGTGGGTTGGTGCTTGGCGAGGACGTCACGGGCCTTCTGATTGGCGGCTTGCCAGATGTCCTGTTTGCCATTGGAGGCCCAACTGCGCGGATCTTCGCGGCTGGCCAGCGAGGTGTGGAAATAATCGCGCTGCATGGCGTTCATTGTCTGTTGTGAGCCGAGGAAATGGCCCTCACCGGTGACGGTTTCCAATATGGTATCAAACCCCAGGGTTTCGTCATTGACCTCAATGCCGCGGATCATGCGGTGGACATGGCTGAGCATTTCGTCGTCGATGATAAAGGCCTCAAAGGAGGCGCCCAACAGGCTGGCCATCATGCCGGAGGATTCATAGACCATATTGGCCCCTGCCAGCCCGGCGGCCACAGCGCTCATGGCCTTTTCCGACCCCATCTGCGCGTCGACCGCCTTGGCGTCGGACATCGACGAGGCGACGCCCGATGGCAGGCCCAGATGGTTGGACAGTTGAGCCGCCGCGGCGTTGAGAATTGAGATCTCCCCTCCGCCGCCTGAAAACGCGCCGGTCCGCAGATCGATGACCAGGGGCCAGTTGGAGAAGATCATCGGGTAGCCCGGTTCCATCATGTTGACCATGGCCAAGGCGGCCAGGGTCTCGGCCAATGTCTGCGCCAGCATGCCGGCAAGCGGGGCAGGGGCCGTCGCACCCGATTGCGCGGCAATGATGGCGTTGATCGGCACCCGTCGGCGCACGCAGGCGCGGGTGACATCGACGGCGTCTTCGCCGTAGCGCAGCGGCGAAATGACGGGCGAAATGTGCGCCTTGCAGAAGGGGCGGCGGGCAAAGGCTCCTTCGCCCCCCATGGCGACGTCGAACATATCGATGATCGGGTCGACGGTTTCGGCAATGGAAAAGCTGGTGCCAACCGGTTTGGTCGTGCCGCGCAACAGTGCATAGGCAGTGTTGATGTCCAGATCCACCGTGTCGGGCACGTCGGTGGCGACGCAGCAACGGGTAAACCAGCTGACATTGTCGAGCGTGTCGATCAGCCGGGTGAAGTCGCCGAGATCGGCAAGGGTTGAAGGCCGGTAGATGCCGCTGTCGAGATCGAGTGTCTGAACCGCCGCGCCACCGGTGCCGTAATAGACCTTGTCGCCGCCCAGTTCGAAATCATGCTTCGGATCGCGGCCGAAGTAGACAAAGCTCTTGGCGGCGCCGTCCACGATGTCTTCCATCAGGTCGCGGGAGAAGGTCAGCCGGCCCAGATGATTGATTTCAGCGCCTTTGCTCAGCGCCAGGTTTTCAAACTCCTTGGGCACGTCGCCCATGCCGATTTCGGCCAGGATCTTGAAGGCGGTATCGATGATGCGGTCGCGGTCGGCGTCGCTGAGGGGACGGTATTGGCCGCCAATTTGTCCCGGCGGGCAGGGGTTGATTGCAGCCACGGGGGCGGTGCGTTCCGCCACCCTTGATTTCCTGCCGCCAGCTCTGCCCGATCTTGCCATAGTCGTCCATCTCGTTGTGTTTGTTGGAGCCCCGCGAGGCCCGTCGCCGCTGCCGCCGCTATTTTCGGCTTGTGGCCTGGGCAAACAAGGCTCAAGGTGGTGTTTCGAAAAAACGAAAAGTTTATTTGAGGAATTCATGCGTGAACAGGAAACAGGGAAGATTTCCTTTCGCTCGATAGAAGTGTTCATCGCGGTGGTCGAGGAGCAGTCGATTTCGCGCGGGGCCCAGCGTCTGGGGGCCAGCATCTCGGCAGTATCACTGCAGCTGACCAATCTGGAAAAGGCGCTCAACACGCGGCTGGTGGAACGCAGCGCGCAACGTTTTGTGTTGACCGAAGCGGGGCATCTGTTTCGCCAGCGGGCGCTGCGCATCATGGACGAGATCGATGGCGCGGTGACCGAACTGACATCGCGTCTGGAATCGCCGCACTTTACGCTGCGCATGGCGGTGGTTGAGGATTTTGACAATCACGTCATTCCGCGCTGGCTGACCGATCTGTCTGAGGCCTTTCCCAATTCGCGCTTTGTCGTGAAGAGCGGGCCGAGCCATGAGAACTTCTCGATCCTCAGTAGCCGGGCGACGGATTTGATCGTCGCGGTGGATGCGATGGACCCGGTCGACTGGATTGAGGAGCATCCGCTGATGAGCGATCCCTATTTGCTGGTCACCCATCCATCCCTGCCCGAAAATCCGGATCTGCAGGCGTTGGCGCAGTTTCCGTTCGTACGCTACGCGCGGGAACAGCATATGGGCCGACAGATCGAAGCGCAGTTGCGGCGGGTGAAATTCGTGCCGCAGAAGGTGCACGAGTTCTCCTCAAACCAATCCCTGTTCGCCATGGTGTCGGCGACCCAGGGATGGGCGATCAGCACGGCCTCGGCCGTGCATGGCACGCTTTCCCACCGCAGCGACACGCATGACCGTTTCCGGTTCCACAAATTGCCGATGCCAGCTTTCAGCCGCACCGTGTCTCTCTATGCCAGGCGGGACATTTTGAGCAGCGTGCCGGAAAAGGCCGCGCACATCCTGCGCGCCAGTCTCCGACAGGTGCTGGCCAATCGAGACAGCCCCTTCCAACTGCCGGTCTCGGCAAAGATCCAGGAAGCTTAGGTTTCCAATATTCGAAGAAATTATTCGAATAGTCTGAAATAACGAAATCCCTCTGACGGTGGCGCCGCCAGTTCGTTTATGGTCCGGCGCAGTTCATTGCAGGATCGGATTCAGGGACAAACGCATGAAAACGCATACCCAGGTTGTTGTCATCGGCGGCGGCATTGCCGGCTGTTCGACGCTGTATCATCTGACCCAGGAAGGCATCACCGATTGTGTGATGGTCGAGCGGGACGAATTGACGTCCGGCACGACCTGGCACAGCGCGGCTCAGGTGACCAATTTCGGTGGCAACCAGACCATGGTCGGCCTGAAAACCCATTCGATCAATCTCTATAAGGAGATGGCCGAAGATCCCGATTATCCGATCAACTACCATCACGCGACGGGTGGTTTGCGTCTGGCATCGACCCAGGATCATCTCGACGGCTATGCCCATTTCGTGTCAATGGCCAAGGGCATGGGGGTCGACTTTGAGATCCTCGACCCGGAAGAGTGCAAACGCCGCCATCCGTTGATCACCACAGACAATCTGCTGGGCGCGCTGTGGGATCCGCTGGACGGTGACATCGATCCGGCACAGCTCTGCCAGGCATTGGCGCGGCGGGCCCGCAAAGCCGGCGCCGAAGTCTATCGTTTCACCCCGGTCACCCATCTGACCGAAAATGCCGACGGCACCTGGATCGTACACACCGAGAAGGGCGATATATCGTGCGAGAAGGTGGTCAATGCGGGCGGTTACCGCTGCAACGAAATCGGCGCCATGATGGGTGTCGAACACCCGGTGGCGTCGATGGAGCATCAATACATGCTCACCGAGGACATTCCCGAGATCATTGAACTGGGGGACGACTTCCGGGCGCCGCTGATCCGCTGTCCGACCGATGATTTCTACCAGCGGGCCGAGAAGAAGGGCCTTCTGATCGGCTTCTATGAGCAGGAGTGCAAGACCTGGGGTCTCGATGGCATTTCTCCGGATTTCACCATGGCACTGTGCCCGGATGATCTCGACCGCGTGGTGGATGTCATGGAAGGGGCTTTTGCGCGTCTGCCCTGTCTTCAGACGGCGGGCATCAAGTCGATTATCAATGGCCCGATCACCTATACGCCGGATGGTCTGCCGCTGGTGGGTAAGATCCCCGGCAAACGCAATGCCTATTGCATCACCGGCCTGCGCGCCGGTCTCGGCGAAGGCGGTGGCCATGGCTGGCTGCTGGCTCAGATCATCGCCCATGGCGAAGCCTGCTATGACACCTGGTGCCTCGACCCGCGCCGCTTCACCCGCTACGCCAATGTGGAATACACGGCGCTGAAGGCGGTGGAAGACTATCAAAACGAATTCCGTTTCCACATGCCGCACGAACACCGGCCAGCAGGGCGCCCCTTGAAAACCACCCAGATCACGCCGCGATTGGCCGAACTTGGAGCCGAGTTTGCGGTGGTCAACGGCTGGGAACGGGCGGCCTATTTCAAGCCTGACGCCGGGTTTGAAGAGGTTCACTCCTTCCACTTCAACAACACGTTCGACCTGGTGGGGCAGGAGGTCGAGAATGTCCGCAGCAATGTCGGCATCATGGAAGTCAACGGTTTCAACCGCTATGAAATCACCGGCACCGGCATTCATGAATGGCTCGACGGCATCATGTGCAGCCGCATCAGTCGCGCCGACGGCAAGGTGGGGCTGGCCTATTTCCTCAACGAGCAGGGCGATGTGAAGGGCGAGGCGACGTTGGCCAATTTGGCCGACGGCACCGTCTGGTATGGCTCCGCAGCGGCATCCGAATTCCACGATATGGATTGGCTGCGCGAACATTTGCCGGCCGACAGCGATATCGAAATCAAATCACTGACCAACAGCCACACCATTCTGGTGGTGGCCGGCCCGAATTCGCGTGCTGTCCTGCAGGCAGCGGCACCACGCAGCGATTGGTCGGCCGACGCCTTCAAGTGGCTGACCTGCCGGAAGGTGATGATCGGCCATGTGGAAGCGGTTGCCATGGCGGTGTCGTTCAGCGGCGAATTGGCCTGGGAGCTGCATATTGCCAATGAACAACTGGCCCAGGCCTTTGACCTGCTCTGGAAGGCGGGGGAACCGTTTGGCATCAAGCCGTTTGGTCTGATGGCAACGGAAAGCATGCGTCTGGAGAAGGGATACCGCCACTGGAAGGCGGATCTGATCACCGAATTTGATCCGCTGGAATCGGGCCTTGATCGCTTCGTGCAGATGGACAAGGAGTTTGTCGGCAAGCAGGTCGTCAGCGCCCGTACTGCGCCCCGCCGCAGCTTTGTGTCACTGACCATCGACAATGACAAAACCCCGGCCCATCCAGGCGATTCCATTGTGCTGGAGGGAAAGGTCGTGGGCACCATCACCTCGGCAGGTTGGGGATACCGAGTCGGGCAGAACATTGCCTATGCCTTTG
>JABSRX010000102.1 GCA_013214695.1 Rhizobiaceae bacterium
AGACCCTATGAGCTGTTCGTACGCTTTTGGCGCCCGGATTGGGAAGCGGGAGCGCGGATTTGCAAACTGGGTGTCCCCATCAGCCTTGGCATTCTGGCCGAGGCTGGCATGTTCTCGGCAGCCTCCTTGATGGTTGGGTGGCTTGGGGAAATCCAACTCGCGGCGCATGGTATTGCCCTGCAATTGGCCAGCGTGGCCTTCATGGTGCCGCTGGGGCTGGCCCAGGGCGGCTCGGTTCGGGTGGGCAACGCCGCCGGTCGGGGTGACAAGGGCGACATCGGCATGGCGGCGCGGGCCGTTGTAATGCTTGCCTTGGGCTTTGCCGTCCTGTCTGCCGCCATTTTCATTTTCCTGCCGGAACCGCTCATTCGCCTGTTCATGGATGAGACGGTCAATGCGGAGAAGGTCGAACAGGTCGTCCGCATTGCCGTGCCCATGCTGTATATGGCGGCGGCCTTTCAGGTGTTTGACTCGCTTCAGGTCGCATCAGGCAGCAACTTGCGCGGTTTGCAAGACACCAAGGTGCCAATGTATATCGCGACCTTCAGCTATTGGGTCGTCGGCATGGGCAGCGCCTATGTGGTGGCTTTCCCACTGGGTTTTGGCGGTGTTGGCGTCTGGGCTGGGCTGGTTGTCGGGCTGGCAGCCGCCTCGTTTGGTTTGACGCTGCGATTTACGCAGCGAGAGCAATTGGGCTTGGTTTGAGTCGCCAAAGGATTGGCGACCCTACTCACAATAAGTTCACCACCGGCCCTCTCAAGTTGATTTCCCGATAACCAATGGCTGCCATAAGGTTCGTTCAAATTTGGACATTGGAGAACCAGAACCATGAAGAAACTCATCGCTGCGGGGACGTTTTTGACAAGTCTTTGTGTTTCATCTGCCGCTTTTGCGGCCGATTGTAAGACAGACGTCAAAAAGGATGATCTCACTGACGAACAGATTGTAGCGCTTTACGACTGCATCAAGTCGGAACTGCGTGAGGGCTATGCCTCCCAGGGTGGCGCATTGACCAGTGAATATACCGGTTGGAAAGCGGCCGCCACTCAGCCAGCTGCACCGGGCGTGCACGGCAAGCGCTTCCTGATGACCTTCGTCAACGACACCGGTTTTGATGAGTATGTGAAATTCTCTGAAGAGCGTGGTCCGATGCCCGTCGGTACCGTGATCGCCAAAGAGAGCTTCAATCTGTCCAAGAAGGGTCAGGTGCGCAAAGGACCTTTGTTCTTCATGACCAAGGCTGCTGCTGGCGGTGAATCCGACAAATACGGCAACTGGGTTTATGCGGCCTTTTCAGCCAAGGGTAAGCCGATGAAGATCAAGCAGAGTTTCTGTCATGATTGCCACAGCGCTTACGAAGACCAGGACGCGCTGGGTTACCCGGTTGAGGACTACCGCGTTTCCAGCAACTAAGCGGCGCGATTAGAAATTATTGAAGGCCTAGCTTCGGAAACGACGCCGGGCCTTTTGCATTTGACGAACCGGTGATGCTGGGCTCGCCGCTCGCCGCTCGCCGCTCGCCGCTCGCCGCTCGCCGCAGCGGCATCGTGGCGCTTGATCTGGCCTGGTGGAAGCGCCATGTATCCTTCAAAGTTGATCCCGAGGTAGCAGAAATGACCTTTCGCCCCGTACTCTCCGAGAGCCAGGCTGTTCCGACGATGGAAGGAGCTGGCGTTCATCTGCATCGCGTATTTGGTTTCAGCGATGAGAACCTGTGTGATCCGTTCTTGATGATGGACGATTTTCGCAACGATGATCCTTCCAAATACAAGGATGGGTTTCCGTGGCATCCGCATCGCGGCATCGAAACGATTACCTACGTCCTTGAAGGCGAGGTGGAGCACGGCGACTCACTCGGCAATCGTGGTGTGCTTGGGCCAGGGTCGGTGCAGTGGATGACCGCCGGTTCCGGCATCATGCATCAGGAAATGCCGATGGGAAACGAAAAGGGCCAGATGCACGGTTTTCAGCTTTGGGCGAACCTGCCGTCGTCGCTGAAAATGACGGCACCGCGCTATCAGGACATTAAGGGTTCAGATATTCCGACCATCATTGATGACGACGGAACAGCCGTGAAGGTCATCACCGGTAATTTCTGGGGCAAGGCCGGGCCGGTCGATGGCATCGCCGCTGATCCGCTTTACCTGGATGTGTCGGTTCCGCCGAACACAATCAAAACCCTGCCTGTAGATACCTATTCCAGCACATTTGCTTACATTTTTGCCGGCTCCGGCACCTTCAGGGATGGTTCCAAACCGGTGGGCGTGCAGGTTGAAAAGGAATTTGCGGGTGAAGAACTGAATGTGCGCGATCTTTCGGGCAACCGCACTTTGGTGCGCTTTGATTCCGGCGATGAGGTACGCGTTCGCTCGGGCCCTGAGGGGATTCGTTTCCTGCTGGTGTCGGGCAAACCGATCCAGGAACCCGTCGCCTGGCATGGCCCCATTGTGATGAACACACGCGAAGAATTGATGCAGGCCATTCGCGATCTGCAACAGGGCACTTTCATCAAATAAGTCGATCAGTCCTCAACGTCGGGTCTGGCAAAAATATATGTCGGTGAGGGGGTGGCGAAGCAATGACCTCCCCCCTAAAGTCGCGCCCGACTGAGATCTCCAACTGCGGAAATTATCATGGAAAACAGCAAACAGTTTTATATCAATGGCGCTTGGGTCGACCCCATTGCCGGCACCGAATTTGATGTCATCAATCCCTCGACGGAAGAAGCTTACGCCCAAATTTCACTGGGCGGCGAAGCGGACACGAATGCAGCTATTGCCGCTGCCAAGGAAGCCTTCAAGACCTGGCCAAAATCCAGCAAGGCCGAACGGCTTGAGCTGATGGAGAGCATTCTGGAGGTCTATACCCGTCGCTCCGACGAAATGGGCGAAACCATTTCCAAGGAAATGGGTGCACCGATCGAGATGGCGAAGATGGCGCAGTCGGGTACAGGCACGTCTCACATCAAGGCCTTCATCCGCTCGTTGAAGGGCTTTGAGTTTGAGCGTGATCTGCGCGAAAACACGCCCAACGACAAGATCATCTATGAGCCGATTGGCGTCTGTGCCCTGATCACTCCCTGGAACTGGCCGATGAACCAGATTGCGCTGAAGGTGATGCCAGCGCTGGCGACAGGCTGCACAATGGTGCTGAAGCCGTCCGAGCAGTCGCCGCTGTCAGGCATGCTGTTTGCTGACATCATGCATGAGGCAGGGGTTCCCGCCGGTGTTTTCAACCTGGTCAACGGCGATGGACCCGGCGTGGGTACGACGCTGTCTGGTCACAAGGACATCGACATGGTCTCCTTCACCGGATCGACCCGCGCAGGCACAGCCATCAGCAAAAATGCGGCCGACACATTGAAGCGTGTTTCGCTGGAACTGGGTGGCAAAGGCGCAAATATGGTGTTTGCGGACGCACCAGAAAAGGCGGTTCAGCAGGGCGTTGCCCGCTGCTTTAACAATACTGGTCAGTCTTGTAACGCACCAACCAGAATGCTGGTCGAACGGTCGCGCTATGCCGAGGCTGTCGAGCAGGCGAAGGAACAGGCAGAAAAAACGGCCGTCGATCTGGCCTCAAAAGAGGGCCGTCATATTGGCCCGTTGGTCAATGCTCTGCAGTTCGACAAGGTCCAGGGTCTGATCGAAACCGGCATTAAGGAAGGCGCACGTTTGGTCACCGGCGGCACCGGTCGTCCTGAAGGCCTCAACCGTGGTTACTTCGTTCGGCCGACAGTTTTTGCCGACTGCAACAACGACATGGACATCATGCGCCAGGAGATTTTTGGCCCGGTCCTGTCGATGATGCCTTTCGACAGCGAGGAAGAGGCCATCGAGATTGCCAATGATACCGATTACGGTCTGACCAACTACGTCCAGACTTCGGATGGTGAAAAGGCCAATCGCGTCGCCCGGCAACTGCGCTCCGGCATGGTTGATATGAATGGTGTGGCGAGATCCTCCGGCGCACCATTTGGTGGCTACAAGCAATCGGGCAACGGTCGTGAAGGCGGCGAATGGGGCATGGAAGAGTTCCTTGAAGTCAAAGCCATTGGCGGCTGGTTCCCAGACGCACCTTAAGCGTCGCGACAACTTCGGCATTCGCGGTTTTGCGCCGCGGATGCTGTCTGCTTCAGTGCCAGCGGTGAATATTACTCCGCAACGCTTGGCCCAGCTCCAAACTATGTTTATGGACTGGTCAAATAGGAGAGCCATATGAGTCAGCCGCAGATCGATCCTCGCGCCTTGCGTGACGCGCTTTCAAGCTTTGCAACCGGCGTGACCATCGTCACCACGGTGGACGAGTCGGGTGAGCCGGTTGGCATGACGGCATCGAGTTTCAACTCGGTTTCCATGGATCCACCGCTGATCTTGTGGAGCGTGACCAAGACTGCCCTATCAGCACCGATCTTCCAGAAGGCTGACCACTTCGCCGTTCATGTTCTTGCCGCCGATCAGATGGCGCTGTCCAACCGCTTTGCCCGTAGCGGCGAGGACAAGTTCAAAGACGTTGACTACGCGACAGACGCCAATGGCGTTCCCAATATCGCTGGTGTGCTGACCCGTTTTGATTGCAAGACCTGGTCGGTTTATGAAGGCGGCGACCACTGGATCATCGTTGGCGAGGTCCAGAATATGGAAACGCAAAAGGGCGAAGGTTTAGTCTTTAGCGGCGGGTCTTACGCAACCGCAGCCTCTATCCAGCCGCCCAATCCGGAATCGCAGACCGATGAGGGGCCGATTGAGGAACTGCTGATCTACAATCTGGCCCGGGCCTATGTGCAGGTCAGCCGTCGCTTCCACGCATCGGTTGAGGAAACCGGCTTGAGCATTGCCCAATGGCGAACTCTCGCTTCGCTGCATGGCGGCAAGGCGCGCAGTGTGCCTGACCTGGTTGCCAGAACATTTGTCAGTCCTAAAAAGATGAATCATCTGCTCAGCCAGATGCAGGAGGCGGGTTGGCTGACCGTGACAGGACAAAACGCTGAAGCGGTCGTAAAGAGCACGCCGAAAGGCGAGGCGCAGGTTGAACATTTGTTTGAACTGGGTGCCCAACAAGAAGCCGAGGCGTTGGGCTCAGCCGGTAAGTCTGGTCAGGACCGTCTCATCGGCCTTTTGCGGCAGGTGATCGAAAACACCAATTCCTAGTAAGCGCCGTTTAATTCGGCTTGCCCGTCGTCTTGTTTTATCGCGGCGTTCGATGGCAAGGTGAACCCGATTGTGACTGTTGCAATCAGGGGAGACTTCATGGACTACGATTTCGCAGTGATCTGGGACGGAATGAGCTTTGCGGTTCGCTGGCTGCACGTGATCACTGGCATCGCCTGGATTGGCTCCTCTTTCTATTTCATCGCCCTCGACCTCGGTTTGCGCAAGGCTGACAAGTTACCGGAAGGCGCCCATGGTGAGGAATGGCAGGTCCACGGAGGTGGATTCTACCACATCCGAAAATACCTGGTTGCGCCCAAGGAGATGCCGGACCATCTCACCTGGTTCAAATGGGAATCCTATGTCACCTGGCTGTCCGGCTTCGCGATGTTGGCGATCGTCTATTACGCCGGTGCCGATCTCTATCTGATCGACCGCAATGTGGCCGATATCAGCACATCGACGGCAATCCTGATTTCGCTGGCCTCGCTGGGCTTTGGCTGGGTGATCTATGATCAGCTCTGCAAGTCGAAATTTGGCGACGACAACAATCGCCTGATGGTCCTGTTGTTCTTCCTGCTGGTTGCTATGGCCTGGGGCTACACGCAAGTGTTCACCGGCCGGGCCGCGTTTCTGCATCTGGGTGCGTTCACCGCCACGATCATGTCCGGCAATGTGTTCTTCATCATTATGCCGAATCAGCGCATCGTTGTGGCCGACCTGCAGGCAGGCAAAGTGCCCGATGCTAAATACGGCAAAATCGCCAAACAGCGCTCGACGCATAACAATTATCTGACCCTGCCTGTCTTGTTCATGATGTTGTCGAACCATTATCCGCTGGCATTCGCGACCGAGTACAACTGGATCATTGCAGCACTGGTCTTCCTGATGGGCGTCACCATCCGCCATTATTTCAATTCGATCCATGCGCGCAGCGGTAATCCAACCTGGACTTGGCTGGTCACCGCAATCCTGTTTGTCATCGCCATGTGGCTGTCGTCGTTTCCAAAGACCGCACCGGAACAATCGGCGGCTTCCGGCTTTTCCCCCCGGCAGCAGATTTTTGCCGATGCTGCAGGCTTCGCCCAGGTCGCTGAGACCATTCAGGGGCGCTGTTCCATGTGTCATGCCGCTGAGCCGGTTTGGGAAGGTCTGATTGTGGCACCCAACGGTGTGTTGCTGGAAACCGAGCAGCAGATTGCAGCGCATGCCCATGAAATCTACGTGCAGTCGGGCGCCAGCCACGCCATGCCTCCGGGTAATTTGACCAACATTTCAATTGCCGAAAGGCAACAAATCATTGAATGGTACAAGAACGCGACTTCGGGCAGCTAGTGCCAACAGGGACCCCATGGACAACAAGACCAAGAACACCCAGCGCCATCCGGCTCTGAACTATCACGAATTCCCAAAGCCAGGGAAACTGGAAGTACGGCCGACCAAACCACTGGCCAATCCGCGCGACCTGTCGCTGGCCTATTCGCCCGGCGTTGCCGAGGCTTGTTTGGCGATCAAAGAGAATGCGCTGGATGCGTCGCGCTATACAGCGCGTGGCAACCTGGTCGCCGTGGTCAGCAACGGCTCCGCTGCGCTCGGGCTCGGCAATATCGGTCCACTGGCCTGCAAGCCGATCATGGAAGGCAAGGCGGTGCTGTTCAAGCAGTTTGCCCATATCGACTGTTTCGACATCGAGATGAACGAGTCTGATCCGGAAAAACTGGCTGAGCATGTGATTGCGTTGGAACCGACATTCGGTGCCATCAATCTGGAAGACATCAAGGCACCCGACTGTTTCATCGTCGAGAAAATCTGCCGTGAACGCATGAACATTCCAGTTTTTCATGACGATCAGCACGGCACGGCGATTGTCGTTGGCGCGGCGGCAAAAAACGCGCTGCATCTGACGGGGCGCAAATTCGAAGATATCAAGATCGTTTCAACCGGCGGCGGTGCGGCGGGCATTGCCTGCCTGAACATGTTGGTGAAGCTGGGAGTCAAACGCGAGAATATCTGGCTCTGCGATATTGATGGACTGATCTACGAAGGGCGCGAGGCCCCGATGACACCCCAGCAGGCCAAATATGCGCAGAAAACAGACCTGCGGACATTGGATGATGTGATTGATGGTGCTGATCTGTTTCTGGGTCTGAGTGGTCGCGGCGTCTTGAAAAAAGACATGGTCAAACGCATGGCCGCAAAACCTATCGTCTTTGCCCTGGCCAATCCGGATCCGGAGATCATGCCGGAAGATGTGATGGAAGCAGCGCCCGACGCCATTGTCGCCACCGGACGCTCTGACTATCCCAACCAGGTGAACAACGTTCTTTGCTTTCCATTCATCTTCCGGGGCGCACTGGACATCGGCGCCACCGACATCAATGACGATATGAAAATCGCCTGTGTGGATGGCATTGCCGAATTGGCCCGCAAAACGTCATCGGCCGAAGCGGCGGTGGTCTATGGTGATGAAGATCTGCAATTTGGGCCGGAATACCTCATTCCAAAACCGTTTGATCCGCGTTTGCTGGCCGTCGTTGCCGGTGCTGTGGCCAAGGCGGGCATGGAAAGCGGCGTGGCGGAGCGCCCGCTCGACGACTTTGACGCCTACGTGGATAAGCTGAACGCGGCTGTCTATCGTTCTTCGATGGTAATGCGCCCTGTATTCGAGCAATCGGGATCGCAAAGCCGCAAGATTGTTTTTGCCGAAGGTGAAGACGAACGCGTTTTGCGTGCTGCTGTGGCGGTGATGGAAGAAACCGTCGACAAGCCGATCCTGATCGGGCGCCCCGACGTCATCTATCAGCGCTGCTCCAGATATGGTCTGCCGAAAAACATTGTCGACCAGTTTGATATCGTCGATCCAACCGATGATCCACGCTACCGCGAGTACTGGGAGACTTACCATTCAGTGATGAACCGCCGCGGCATCTCGCCGGACCTGGCGCAGGCCATTGTGCGCACCAACACCACGGTGATTGCATCGATCATGGTGCATCGCGGTGAGGCCGACTCGATGATCTGCGGCACATTTGGCAACTATCTGTGGCACATGAAATATGTCGAGCAGATGTTGCGCACTGAAGAGCTGCAGCCAGCCGGCGCGCTTTCTTTGCTTATCCTGGATCAGGGTCCGCTATTCGTCGCCGACACCCATGTGAACCCGGAACCAACCCCGCAGCAAATTGCTGACAGCGTGGTTGCAACGGCCCGTCACGTTCGTCGCTTCGGCATTGAGCCCAAGATTGCCCTTTGTTCGAATTCGCAGTTCGGCACCTTGAATACCGAGTCGGCGCGCCGCATGCGGGAAGCCCTGGACATTCTTGACGCGTCAAAACCGAATTTTGTTTACGAAGGCGAAATGCCGTTCGATGCGGCGCTCGATCCTGAATTCCGACGCCGGTTGCTGCCGGAATCGCGCATGGAAGGACGGGCCAATGCCTTCGTCTTCTCGAATGCCGAAACGGCTGGCGGCGTCAAAAACTCGTTGAAGTCGATCGCCGGTGGTATTGAAGTTGGACCGATTCTGATGGGCATGGGCAATCGCGCCCATATCGTTACCCCGTCGATTACCGTGCGCGGCTTGATCAACATGTCTGCCCTGGCCGGAACGCCCGTACAAACCTATGCGTGAGCGAGCCGGAACGCAGGAACTCGATTCGTTCAGTTCACCGCAGATCAATCCAAGGATTGTTGGGCGTCAGGGCACGGCAGTGCGGGCCACCTGAGACGGGGCCCAATGGCCGGTTGCCGCCAGGCGCGTCAAATCGCTTGCAAAATTGCGCGATTGACCATATATACGGGCAAAATCTCAGACAATTGTCAGAGTGGGTCCCCCGGGGAACCCGCTCTTTTTTATGCCATCTGACAGGAACCGAAATGGCCGAAACAGCAATCACGCAGGACGATTCAGCCTCCGCCCGCCTTGTGCAGGAAGAAGGCCTGGATGCCGTTGTGGCATCAGTTGTTGCACCGGTGATTGAGGATATGGGCTTTCGCCTGGTGCGGGTGCGCATGATCGATCACAACGGTCTGACGATGCAGATCATGGCGGAGCGCCCCGACGGCACGATGTCGGTGGATGATTGCGAGCAAATCTCGAAGGCCTTGTCGCCGGTTCTGGACGTCGAGGACCCGATTGCTCAGGCCTATAATCTGGAACTGTCGTCACCCGGCATCGACCGCCCTTTGGTGCGCCGCAGCGACTTTGAGACCTGGTCCGGTCATGTGGCCAAGATTGAGACGGCTTATCTGCTGGATGGCCGCAAGCGTTTTCGCGGCCACATTGTGCAAATCGACGGCGAAGGTGGTGGCGACAGTGTCCTGATTCGCCGCGACAATGCCGCGAAGGGGGAAGAAAAAGAGGTCACCATACCCTTTGAGGCCATCTCAACGGCCAATTTGGTGCTGACCGATGAACTGATACGCGAAGCGTTGGTGCGAGATAAGGCGCTGCGCAAGGCAAATGGAATGGATGCCGACGAGAACGGTGTCGAAGAAGAATAGTCATTGTATGCCGTCCCACCACTGGTGATGGCGAACACGATATGGAGAAAACCCATGGCTGTAAGTGCCAACAGACTTGAATTGATGCAGATCGCAGACGCAGTTGCGCGCGAAAAGTCGATCGACAAGAAAATCGTCATCGATGCGATGGCCGACTCCATCGAAAAAGCGGCCAAGTCCCGCTATGGTCTGGAGACAAACATCCGCGCCGACATCAACGAGAAAACCGGCGAGATTAAGCTGCAGCGTCTGCTGGAAGTGGTCGAGGTTGTCGAGGATTACGAGACCCAAATCGACCTGGCTGGTGCCAAGAAGAAAAACGAAGCAGCTCAGATCGGCGACCACATCGGTGAACTGCTGCCACCAATGGATTTTGGTCGAATCGCTGCTCAGTCCGCCAAACAGGTCATCGTGCAGAAAGTGCGGGACGCGGAACGCGATCGCCAGTTCGAGGAATTCAAGGACCGGGTTGGCGAAATCGTCAACGGAACCGTCAAGCGGGTTGAATATGGCAATGTCATTGTCGACCTGGGGCGTGGTGAAGCCATCATTCGCCGTGACGAATTGATCCCCCGCGAAACCTACAAATATGGCGATCGGGTGCGTGGTTACATCTACGATGTGCGCCGTGAACAGCGTGGTCCGCAGATCTTCATGTCCCGCACCCATCCGCAGTTCATGGCCAAGCTCTTCCAGATGGAAGTACCGGAAATCTATGACGGTGTGATCGAAATCCGCTCCGTCGCCCGTGACCCGGGTTCTCGCGCCAAGATCGCCGTTATTTCCAACGACAGCTCGATCGATCCAGTCGGCGCCTGTGTTGGTATGCGCGGTTCGCGCGTGCAGGCTGTTGTCGGCGAATTGCAGGGTGAGAAGATTGACATCATTCCGTGGAACCAAGAAGCTGCCGGCTTCATCGTCAATGCCTTGCAACCCGCCGAAGTTGCCAAGGTGGTGCTGGACGAAGAAAAAGAGCGCATCGAAGTTGTGGTGCCAGACGAGCAGTTGTCGCTGGCCATCGGCCGCCGCGGTCAGAACGTCCGCCTCGCGTCTCAGCTGACCGGTTGGGATATCGACATCCTCACCGAAGAGGAGGAGTCCGGTCGTCGTCAGGCTGAATTCAACGCCAACACGCAGAAATTTGTTGCGGCGCTCAACGTTGACGAAATGGTCGCCCAGCTGCTGGCTTCTGAAGGTTTCTCGGACATCGAAGAAGTCGCCTATGTTGAGCTCGACGAGATCGCGATGATCGAAGGCTTCGACGACGAAACTGCCGGTGAGCTTCAGGCACGTGCTCGCGAGTTCCTGGAGCGTCAGGAAGTTGAACTGGACAATCAGCGCAAGGAACTGGGTGTTGCTGACGACATGCGCCAGGTGCCCGGCATGACCTCACAGATGATGGTTGCGCTTGGCAAATCCGAAGACGAGATCAAAACGCTGGAAGACTTTGCCGGATGCATCGCCGATGACCTGATCGGCTGGAACGAACGCAAGGACGGCGAAGTGACGCGTCATCCGGGCATTTTGGACGGTTTTGAACTGTCCCGCGTTCAGGCCGATGAAATGATCATGGCTGCGCGTTTGGCGGCTGGCTGGGTGACCGAGGAAGACCTCGTTGAACCAGAGCCGGAAGTTGAAGAAGTGGTCGTTGAGGAAGATACCCGCGTAGCGGTGATCAACGTCATCGAAGACACCAGCGCTCAATCCTGATGCTTGAGATTTCGTGAGGTGACCGAAGGGTGGATGATTTGGCGGAACGCACATGTCTTGTGACGCGCGAAGTCATGGATCCTTCGGGCATGCTCCTATTTGTGGCAGGGCCTGACGGCATCGTCGTCCCGGATCTGAAGCGCAATTTGCCCGGGCGAGGTGTCTGGGTGACGGCGCGCAGATCATGCGTTGAGAAGGCCGTTTCTCAGTCGCTTTTTGCCCGTGGATTGAAAACCACGGTCAAAGCCGATCCAAATCTGCCGGATCTGGTCGAAAAATTGCTTCTGGAGGCGGCTCTGGGCGCATTGGGCTTTGCGCGCAAGGCCGGACAATGTATTACAGGCGCAGGAAAAGTCGATGGTTTGATCCGCAGTGGCAAGGCGATTGCGGTGTTGCATGCTTCCGACGGGTCTGAGGATGGGCTGCGAAAGGTGGGTCAAGCAGTTCATGCAGTTGAGCGGGAACTCAACGAGCGCGAAAACGGTGACGAGAGTGGCGTTCGTCGTAACCGCATAGAAATCTGGCGTATTTTCTCAAGTACGCAATTGAACATGGCGCTGGGTGCAACAAATGTGATACACGCTGCGCTAATCGATGGTGGTGCTGCCCGCAATTTCGCGATCAGGGCTGCCAAATTGTCCAACTACCGTGAAATGGAGCCTTCCTGATGGAGCCCCACGCGAACAAAGAATTGCCAAACTAATGTTGGCGCAACAATGATAACGGCCCCGGATAACCAAAGGGGGTCAAAAAGGTAAAGAACTTAAATGAGTGATACGAAATCGGGTGATGACAACAAGCCAGGCGGTTCCACACGCGGAACCCTGTCGCTGAAACCCCGGGCCCCCGGAACCGTGAGGCAGAATTTCTCCCACGGGCGCAGCAATTCTGTTGTCGTGGAAACCAAAAAACGCCGCATCGTCAAACCGGGCGACGATAAGCAGGTGTTTGCACCGAAGACGGAATCCGTAGCGCCGCCCGTCAAGCCCGCGGCTCCCGCTGCTGAAAAGCCAGCTCCTGCACCAAAGGCAAGCGAAACGAGCAACCTCTCCGCTGGTGAGATGGATGCCCGCGCCCGCGCCCTGGAAGAAGCCAAGGTCCGCGAAGTCGAAGAAGCGAAACGGGCTGCCGAAGAAGCAGAACGTCGCGCCAAGGAAGACGCTGAGACTCGCGCAAGACGCGAGGCTGAGGAAGCCAAGGCGGCTGAAGAAGCGAAGCTGAAAGCGGCAGAAGAAGAAAAGCGCAAGGCTGAAGAAGCCGAAGCCGCGCGTATGGCAGCAGCCGATGCGTCCGCAGCTGCCGCAGCAGCTGATCCCGATGCCATCAAGAAGTCCGGCGGTGCCGCGCCTTTGCGTCCGGTCGAGCGTCCAAAAGAAGCGCCAAAGCCATCCCGTCCGAAAGGCGGAGACGATCGCCGTCGCACCAAGCTGACGCTGAACAATGCGCTGAATGCCAATACCGAACGTTCCCGTTCATTGGCCTCTATGCGCCGTCAGCGTGAAAAGCAGAAGCGTGGCCAGCAATCTGGTCCGCGCGAAAAGGTAATGCGCGAGGTGATCATTCCAGACACCATCACCATCCAGGAATTGGCCAACCGCATGACCGAACGGGCTGTGGACGTGGTCAAGTTCCTGATGGAACAGGGCCAGATGATGAAGCCCGGCGACATCATCGATTCTGATCTGGCGCAGCTGATCACCGAAGAAATGGGCCACACGGTGGTGCGTGTTTCGGAAGCTGACGTCGAAACCGTCGAACAGGTGGAAGACAAGCCTGAAGATCTCCTGCCACGTCCGCCAGTCGTGACCATTATGGGTCACGTTGATCATGGTAAGACATCCCTGCTCGACAAGATCCGCGAAGCGCGTGTTGCCGATGGCGAGGCCGGTGGCATCACCCAGCATATCGGCGCCTATCAGGTGGAGAAGGACGGCAAGAAGATTTCCTTCCTCGACACCCCAGGTCACGAGGCGTTCACCGCCATGCGTGCCCGTGGTGTGCAGTCAACCGACATTGCCATCCTGGTTGTCGCCGCCGACGACAGCGTCATGCCGCAGACCATCGAGAGCATCAAACACGCCAAGGCCGCAGAAGTGCCGATCATCGTTGCCATCAACAAGATGGACACGGTCGGTGCCGACGCCAACAAGGTGCGCACCGAATTGCTGCAGCACGAAGTGTTTGTTGAAAGCATGGGTGGTGAGGTGCTCGATGTGGAAGTCTCGGCCAAAACCGGTGACGGCATCGACAACCTTCTGGATGCCATCAACCTGCAGGCTGAACTGATGGAGCTGACCGCCAACCCGAACCGGGATGGCGAAGGCATTGTCATCGAAGCCCGCCTGGAGCGTGGCCGTGGTTCGGTTGCGACCCTTATTGTTCAGCGCGGCACACTGCGCGTCGGCGACATTATTGTTGCTGGCAGCGAGTGGGGTCGCGTGCGCGCCATGATCAACGATCAAGGTGTGCAGCTGAAAGAGGCGGGTCCTTCGACACCGATCGAAGTGCTCGGCCTGTCTGGCGCGCCGGCTTCCGGTGATTCGCTTGTCGTTGTGGAAGACGAATCCCGCGCCCGCGAGATTTCCGATTACCGCCAGCGCAAAGCCCGTGAACTGTCCGTTGCCGCTCAGGCCGGTCAGCGCGGATCGCTCGAGCAGATGATGAGCAATCTGCAACAGAAAGGTGCAGCCGTCGCACCTCTGGTCATCAAGGGCGATACCCACGGTTCCGTCGAGGCCATCAATGCCTCTCTGGAAGGACTTGGCACAGACGAGGTTCAGGCTCGGGTCGTGCATTCCGGTGTCGGCGGTATTACCGAAGCCGACGTGACCCTGGCGATGGCGTCGGAGACGCCGATCATTGCGTTCAATGTCCGCGCCAACAAGCAAGCTCAGGATCTGGCAAAGCGCGAAGGCATTGAAATTCGTTACTATTCGATCATTTATAATCTGATCGATGACGTGAAAGCCACGCTGTCCGGCATGCTTGCACCGGAACGCCGCGAAACCTTCATCGGTTACGCCGACATTCTGGAACTGTTCACGCATTCGAAAATCGGCAAGGTCGCCGGTTGTCTCGTTACCGAAGGACATGTGGAGCGTGGCATGGGCGTGCGTCTGTTGCGCGACGATGTTGTCGTTCATGAAGGCGAGCTTGCGACACTCAAGCGCTTCAAGGATGAAGTGGACCGTGTTGATTCCGGCACCGAGTGCGGCATGGCCTTTAAGAACTATCAGGACATGCGCAAAGGCGATGTCATTGAATGCTTCACCGTTGAGATGATCGACAGATCTCTCTAGTCGGCAAATGAGTCGTATTGGCCGCCCCGACTTCAGTCGGAGCGGCCATATCAGAATTTGAACCCCAACAAGATCTGGTCACCGGTTCATCAAGCCGTGCCGGAACTTCTTTGGTGACCCACATGAGCAAATCCAAAGCCCCTTCCCAACGCCAACTGCGCGTCGGCGAACTTGTCAGACACGCACTGACCGAGGTCATTTCGCGTGAAAATTTCAACGACCCGGTGCTGGACAACCAGATGATTTCGGTGTCGGAAGTGCGGATGTCGCCAGATTTGAAAATCGCCACCTGTTTCATTTCCCCCTTGGGCGGACGCAAGATGAACGGCAAAGGGTCCGCGGATGCCCAGGCGATCTGCAAGGCACTGGCGCGCCATGCCAAATTCATTCGCGCCCGGGCCACACCGCATCTGAACCAGATGAAATACATGCCCAGTTTCCGATTTCTGGAAGACACGAGCTTCGACAATTTTGCCCGAATTGATTCACTCCTGCGCAGTGATGCCGTGCGCCGTGACCTGACCGACGAGGACTAGATGGGACGCAAAAAGAAGGGCCGCCCCGTCTCGGGCTGGTTGGTGCTCGACAAGCCCTATGAGCTGGGATCAACGCAGGCGGTCGGCAAGGTCCGCTGGCTGTTTCAGGCGCAAAAGGCGGGACATGCGGGCACTCTGGACCCGCTGGCCACCGGCGTGTTACCGATTGCGCTGGGCGAGGCCACCAAGACGGTGCCCTATGTAACGGACGGCGAAAAAGCCTATCGCTTCACGGTTCAGTGGGGTCTGCAGACCAATACCGATGACGCCGAAGGCACCGAAGTTCACAGCAGCGACGAACGCCCAAAGCGGGCCGATATCGAAGCCTTGTTGCCGCAATTTGTTGGCGACATTCAACAGGTGCCGCCGGCGTTCTCGGCGATCAAGGTGGACGGCAAACGCGCCTATGCCCAGGCCCGTGCGGGTGAGGCAGTTGAGCTGGAGGCGAGGCCAGTGTTCGTCGATTCGTTTGATTTGGTGGATTGTCCGGATATGGACCATGCGGTGTTTGACGTGGTCTGCGGCAAGGGCACCTATGTGCGGGCTTTTGCCCGTGACCTGGGCCAAAAGCTTGGCTGTTTCGGTCATGTGACGGATCTGCGGCGCACCTTTGTCGAGCCGTTTGAGGAGAGCGACACGGTGCAGCTGGATGAGCTGCTGGCTCTTGAAGGGGATCTTGAAGGTCTGGATGCGTTGCTGATTTCGCCGTTGCAATCGATGCAGGGTTTTCCGGAGATTGTCCTCAGTCAGGACGAAGCGCGGCGGGTGCGTCTCGGCAATGCCATCATTTTGCGCGGCCGCGACGCGCCGGTCGAGGACGACGATGTGTGCGCTGTGTACAAGGGCGAGCTGGTGGCCATTGGCGACATTAAACAGGGCCAGTTTCAGCCTCGACGGGTTCTAGTGGCCTAGGCAGTCGCTGTTTGTACGCATTATGGAAAATTGCGTTTGGCAATTGCATCCATTGATGCTTGCCGCCGCGGTTCTGTCCTTGTATGGAAGGGTCAGTGTCACCGGCACGCGTGCACCCGTAGCTCAGCTGGATAGAGTGCTGCCCTCCGAAGGCAGAGGTCAGAGGTTCGAATCCTCTCGGGTGCGCCAAACAAAGCCCCCAATAATTCATCTACTTGGGAATCCTAGCCCTTCCTTGCCTCCGGGTTGATCATGTGGATCGGCGCGCCGTTATCGAACGCCACGATCTGATCAAAAATATCGCTGAATTGGGTCTGGTATTCTTCCTGGCTGACATAGCCAATATGTGGAGTACAGACCACGTTCGGCATCGATAGCAAGGGGTGGTCGCCACCCAGCACCGGCTCGTTTTCGTAGACGTCCACCGCCGCCATGCCGGGTCGACCCTGCTGCAATGCGGCAACCAGGGCGCCTTCCTCGATCAGCCCGGCTCGGCTAGAATTCACCAACAGAGCGTTTGGTTTCATCTGCGCCAGATCGTCGGCCGTGATGATACCGCGGGTCTCGGGGTACAGGCGGATGTGCAGCGAGACAACGTCGCTGGTGGAGAAGAATGCTCCGCGGCTGGTCGCTACCTCAAATCCGTCCTCCGCAGCGCGCGCGCAGGACGCGTCGCCGCCGAACACCAGGATCTTCATGCCAAAGGCCGCGCCATAGCGGGCCACGGCTTCGCCGATGCGACCATATGAATAGATGCCCAATACCTTGTCACGCAGGGTATGTCCGACACCGATCTGCCAGGTTCCTGCCTGTAAGGCGGCCATCTGTTGCGGAATCTGGCGCATCGCCGCCAAGATCAGACCAAAGGTCAGTTCGGCTGCCGCAAAAGACGGCGTGCCCTTGTGCATATTGGAGCAGAGAAGAACCCCATTGCGCGTGCACGCTTCCACGTCGATATGGGGATAGACACTGCGCTGGCTTATCAGCTTGAGATTGGGCAACTGATCCAGCAGGTCAGCTTGAATTTTGGTGCGTTCGCGGAACAAGACCAGCGCTTCCGCGTCCTTCAGCCGTTCAGCCAGAGGCTGGGTTTCCTGCACATGGTCGGTCCAGATGGTCACCTCGTGCCCGTCAAGTTTAGTGAAACAGGGCAGGGTTTTCAGCGTGTCGAAATAGTCGTCGAGAATGGTGACTTTCACGGTGGTCTCCTCATGTCAGAAACTTGGGCCTCCCGGCCCATCGGACGGTGCGATCTGCCTTACAGAATTCCATCCGGAACCAGGACCTCGCCGCGGGCAATCAGCCGTGCGGTACGCACCACGCCGGCCGAGCGAAAATCCAACTGGTCTCCCGAGATGGCATAATCGACCAGCACATCCATTTCGCCCATGGGATGCTCGATCGTCACTGTTGCGGGGGCTGGGTCAATTGGTCGAACCAATCCCTCAGCCACGGTGCCGGGCGCCAGGGCGCAAGCGGCCAGGCATTGTGAGCCGGTCACTGCCAGAGTGGGATGGGTCGTCCAGGGCATGAAATACCGCGCCGCAAAGTGGCCATTTCCCCGGGGCTCCGCCAGCAGGCCGAACTTCGGCACCACGGATTTCGACACATCGCCGAAACCCATCATGCGACCGGCCTCCTGCCGCACCTTTTCCATTTCGGAAAAAAAGTCTTTGTTGGCATCGAGTTCATCCTGGCTCTCATGACCGGTCAATCCGAAAGAGCTGGCACGGGCAATGGCCATGGGCATGGCAACGTCAACGCAAGACACATCGTGATCATCGATCCGGTCCATAGCGCTGCCGGTGGGAAACAGGCTGCCGGTGCGTGATCCAACCACTTCCATGAAGTTGAGCGCAACCGGCGCCGCCGTACCCGGGACACCATCGACGCTGACATCACCCTGATAATTTACCGAACCGTTGGGAGTCTGAACGACCGCTTCCACCAAAGCACCGGTATTGACGGCGCGGATGCGCACGCGTGTTTCGTCGCCGGCAATCGGGATCAGGCCCATTTCGATGGCTGCCGGCCCAACTCCAACCAGAATGTTGCCGCAGGTTGGTGAGAAGTCGACCAGACGATCCTCCACCGCAACTTGCGCAAAGAAATAGTCGATATCGGCGGCGTTTTCCTCCGAGCGGCTCAACATCGCGACCTTGGTTGTCACCGCGTTGCCACCGCCAATGCCATCGATATTGCGCGGATTGCCCGTCCCCACCACGGCCATCAACATATCGGCCAATTGCTCCCGATCTTCGGGCAGATCTGCCTGATTGAAATAGGGCCCGCGCGACGTGCCACCGCGCATGAAGTGATAGGGAATGGGGGTTTGCGACATCGTTGCTCCATCGGCTGAACGGCCTTTGAGGAAGCAATTAACATCGAACCGTGCGGCAGGGAAGGTGTGGCAAGGCGCCCGGCAATCAACGCATCACGAATGGATTGGCCATTGGTTGGGAGGACGTGTTGATCCACGTCGTTTTGGTGCGTGTGTAGTCGAGAATCGATTCCATACCCGCTTCACGCCCATAGCCAGACTGGTTGAAGCCACCGAACGGAGCGATCGGAGAAACGGCCCGATAGGTGTTGACCCAGCAGATGCCCGAGCGCAGTCGGTTGGATACCCGATGGGCGCGGGCGATGTTTTGCGTGAAGACGCCCGAACCGAGGCCAAAGTCGCTGTCATTGGCGAGTGCGATGGCGTCTTCTTCGGTATCAAACGGCAACAGTGACATCACTGGACCGAACATTTCGACCTTCAGGGTTTCGGTTTCAGGGCCATCACATTCGACCAGGGTCGGGTCGAAATAGTTGCCTGACAAACCACTGCTCCGAGTGCCGCCAAAATGGATTTTCGCCCCCTGATCCCGGGCCTTAGTCAGGGTGGATTCGATCGTTTCAATCTGAGCGCTTGTGCACAGCGGTCCAACGTGGGTGTCGGCGGCGAGGGGGTCGCCCACCACAATGTTCTTGGATCGCTCAGCGATCAGGGCTGCAACAGTGTCGAAGATTGGACGCTGAACAAAACCGCGCGTTCCAGCAACGCAGGATTGCCCAGAAGCGCCGAAATTTCCGGCAATCAATCCATTGACGGCGGTCTCGATGTCGGCATCCTCAAAGACGATGATCGGTGATTTGCCACCAAGCTCCAGCGTGGTCACGGCAAAGTTCTCAGCCGAATTGCGCACCACGTGGCGGGCGGTCGGCGCACCGCCGGTAAAGGCGATGCGGTCGATATCCGGATGGCGGGTCAAAGGAATTGCGCAGTTTTCGGCATCGCCCGTAATCACCGAAATCACGCCAGAAGGAAAACCGGCCTGCTCGATCAGTTTGGCAAATTCAAACATCGGCGCCGGTGCCATTTCCGACGCTTTTAAAACCACACTGCAGCCGGCGGCAAGGGCCGGTCCAAGCTTGGTAGCGGTGAGGAACATCTGGGCATTCCACGGTACAAGTGCCGCGACAACGCCGATTGGCATGCGCTGGGTGAAGACATGCATGTCCGGCTTATCGATGGGCAGAACGGCGCCCTCGATCTTGTCCGCCAGACCGGCGTAGTATCGATAATAGTCACCGACATATTTCGTCTGGGCCGCCGTTTCAGCGAGCAGTTTGCCGCTGTCGCGGGTTTCAACCGTGCCAAGCACATCGGCATTTTCCTCGATCAGTTCCGCCAGTCGGGTGATCAGTTTTCCGCGTGCCGTCTGGGTCATGTCGCGCCAGCTTGGATCGTTCAAGGCGCGTTTCGCCGCTGCTACGGCGCGGTCGACGTCCGCCGCACTGGCACAATCAAAGGTGGCCCAGACCTCACCGCTGGCCGGATTGGTGCTTTCCATGGTCTGCCCGATGGATCCGGATGACCATTGTCCGTCGATGAACAGATTGTAGTGGGGCAGATCAGACATGGAATATCCTTCAGCTTAGTTTCGGCATGACATCGCTCAGGAAGCGATCCAGCGACGCGCGCTTTCGCTCACTGGACATGCCGCTATCGATCCAGAATGAAAACTCATCATAGCCCAAATCCTCATATCTTTTGATTTGATCGATGACGTCCTGGGCGGTGCCGATGGTCAGGTCGCGCTTCATGTTTTCCGGCGCCATCATCGCATTGGCGGTCATTTCTTCTTCCGACAGGGGATCAATATGGCCCTGGCTGACGTCGCGTTTGTTCTGGAACCAGGCCCCGAAATAGCAGTAAAACCGGCTCAATTCCTGAGCTGCCAGATCAACATCATCGCTATTTGAACCCACATAGGTATGGTGCAGCAACATGATTTTGGGTCGTTTGTCGGCATATCCTTCGCAGGCTGTGTTGAATCGTTCCATAAGCGATTCGATTTCCTCAATGCCTTGCCAGAGCGGTGTCACCTGGACGTTGAAGCCATTGTGCACGGCAAACTCGTGGCTGTTGGGATCTCGGGCGGCGATCCAGATCGGCGGACCGTCTTCCTGCAGCGGTTTCGGCGCCGAACTGGTTGCGGGAAACTGGAAGAATTCTCCGTCATGGGCACAATCCCCCTTCCATAGTGGACGCATCAGCGGCGCGGTTTCGCGCATGCGCTGGCCGGCTTCCCAGGCGTCCATGCCCGGCATCAACCGCTCATATTCGTAGGAATAGGCACCGCGTGCCAATCCCAGCTCAAGACGCCCCTGGGTGACGAGATCGGTCATTGCCGCCTCACCGGCCAGCTTGATGGGGTGCCAGAACGGTACCACGATGGTACCGGTTCCCAGGCGCACGTTCTTGGTGTGGCGCGCCACATCGGTAATGGTCAGGAACGGATTGGGCGCAATGGTGAATTCCATGCCGTGATGTTCACCGGTCCAGATGGCCCGCATGCCCCCTTCATCGGCCATGGTACATAGGGAGAGAAACTCTTCATACAAATAGTGATGGTCCTGATGCGGAGCTAGCCGTTCCATATGGGCAAACAAAGAAAAGTCCATCAGATCCTCCTATGCATTCGTGGGTTCGGTGTGGTGGACTTCGCCGCGAACGGCGTCACCAATATAAAGTCCAAATTGATTGTTGCGGTATTCCTGCTGATAGCGGCGCATCATGGCGCTGTTGGCTGGTGCCGGAAGCTCGGTTAGCGCGGACGATCCAATGGGCCAAAGTTCAAATCCGGAACNATCCGCATCGGCGTTCAAACGAGCTCTGAAAACCGTCACATGGGTTGCCTCTTCAGAGTCATCGAAGACAGAATAAACAGGTCCCAACTCTGCCGATATTTTNAGCTGTGCCAGTTGATTGGCCATTGCGGTGCGGGCGCCAGCCCGGTCGGCGACATGCACGCTTGGCAGGTGATGGCCATCTGTTTTGTTCAAGACGCACAAGTGTCCTTCGTGCTCAACCAAAGCTGCTGCGACGATTTTCGTATCCTTGGTCACGGGCGCCTCGGAACGGCGTTCCTGACTGAGGCTGAAATAGCCATCACGGCAATAGCCAAGGCCCGGCTTTGTGGCGTTGTGAAAGTTAGTGATCTGACCGATGAGAATGAGATGATCGCCGGCTTCGACAGCCTGATGCAGGTCGCAGGAAAACTGAGCCGCTGCGCCATCAATCAACGGGCAGCCATGCTTGTTGGGATGCCAGGATATCTGGGCGAAGCGATCTTCCTTGGAACTGGCGAATATGTTGGAAACCTGCTCCTGGCCTTCCGCCAGTATGTTGACTGCAAACCTCTGGGCGCTGGCGAAAACATCGAAGCTGGAAAGGTGTTTGCCAGGGCAAACCAGCAAGAGTGGTGGATCCAAAGAGACAGAGGTGAACGAGTTGGCGGTGAAGCCTACGGGCTCGCCGCTCGGTGACAGGGCGGTGACCACGGTGACACCGGTCATGTAACTTGCCAGCGCCGAACGGAGCGCCTTTGGATCGAATTCAGACATGGCCAGAACCCAACTGTTGGTGGAAGGCAATGATTTGGTCGGCCACGTCCTTCGCGTGGGTCATCGGCATCATGTGTCGGGCATTTTCGATCACAACCGCCTGGCCTTGCGGGGCCATTCTGGCCATCGCCCGGGACATTTCTGGGGTGGAATTGGGTTCATCGGCCCCGGTGATGAACAGGGACGGACGCTGCAATTCTGCCAACGCTTCATCTGACGGACCATCTGCATGGGCAAACACATGGTAGGCCCGGGCATAGCCTTGAGGATTGCCCGCCGTCAGCCAGCTGCGGCAATGCTCCGCCATGGGAGCCAGATCGCCTTGCGGGTCTTTGCCAAACCATCGTTCCACCGTTGGCGAAGGATCGGCATTGGGCGATTTCACCAGATCAGCGGCACGCGCCTGTACGGCATACGCCGCCTTCTGTGTGCGGCGGTAGATCGCATTCAAAGGCGCAACAGCCGCAACGTGATCAGGGTGCCTGATTGTCAGGTCGAGCGAAATCAGCGCCCCCAGAGAATGACCGATCACAAGAGTTGGCCCTGGCAAGTGCTCCAGCAATTCAGCCATGCAGTCGGTGAACGGGTGCAGGCCTTTGTCTTGCGCAGCCTTCAGCGGGGAGCTTTCACCGTGACCAGGAAGGTCCGGGGCAGTGACATGGAAATGCTTGCTCAGCTGCGGGATCATTGCCCCCCAGGCTTCGGCACGCAGACCGACCCCGTGGATCAGCAGCGCCGAAGGCCCGCTTCCTCCTTGCCAGCCAGACAGGCCGGATGTCAGCTCAGACCGCGGCAGGGTTGTCCAGGTCATGACCCAAGTCTTTCAAATCCTGGTAGCGATCGCCAATGCGGTGATGCGGGCGTCCGCCGGTGGCGCCGCCCAGGGCGATGACGAGCTCGTCGTTGCGCGGCGCGTCGGGAATGGCAAATTGGATGGTCAGGTAGTGGGAGCGGCGTCCGGCATCGTTCTTGTCCATCAGAGGGATCGACACAGGTGCATTGGCACCACCACGCGTGTTGGAAAAGGACAGATAGCTTTTCGCCCCTACGGCCTCACGATAAAAATTGCTAAATCGCAGCGTGTGGATCAGGGCGGAGGCATGCTCGATTTCGCCGTCCAGACCGACCACGGCAGCCTTGCCATAGGCTTCGATGGCATCGCCCGAGCCGGCGATCGTGATCATGCGCTGGGTCAGCATTTCCCCCAATGGCGGACCAAAGGCCATGATTTCCGGCTTCAGATCTTCGACATAGCGGCCAGACCAAGGGTTGGTTATGATCGCGGCCACGGCAAACATGCGCCAAGGGCGATCGGCCGCCTTGAAGCCTTCAACCAGGACCTCTTCGTCATAGGTTACGATCTTTCGGATTTCCGGATTCATGATCATTGCTCATGCGTGGTCGACTTTCCCGACAGCCTGCAGAAGCTGCGACAAATTGACAAACGATGGATTTGAGGTCATTGGCATTAGTATTGCTAATGGCTTGATTGTAGCAGATGGTTCAACCGCTTCCCCCACTGGCCTGGTTCCGTGCATTTGAATGCGCCGCGCGCCATCTCAGCTTCACCCTGGCCGCTCAGGAGTTGAACCTGACACAGTCGGCCATCAGCCAGCACATACGGTCGCTGGAACACCGCTTTGGTTGCGCCTTGTTCATCCGCAAGCACCGCGGCATTGCTCTGACGGATCAGGGGCGCCGCCTGTTGCCGGAGGTGGCCAACGCCATCAACATTTTGCGCTCCGCCTCGGAAACCCTGGAAACCCCGGCCGACAAACGCCTGTTGACGATCAGCGTTAGCACCAGCCTGGCCCAGTGGTATCTGGCACCCAAGCTCAAGTATTTTGCTGAAGACCACGCAAATTTGGGCCTCCGGATTATTTCAAAGGTCTGGCCGGATGAATTTGCCGGATCGAAAGCCGATGTTGAAATTCGCTTTGACGCCCCCGGCTCGGCTGAGCCCGGCTCGAGCCGAATCGGCAGCAACAAAATCGTCTGCGTGGCATCTCCAGACTTGGTTGAACAAACGCGCGAAATGTCGCCCGAAACGATTGCGCAGTTTCCGTTGATCCAAGTCCTGGGGACAAGCGACAGCTGGACACGTTGGTCAGCGGTACGGGGTTATGGCGGGGGTCTCAACATTACCTGCAACGTGGAATCCCATGGTGCGGCCGTCGACTTTGCCCGATCCGGGACCGGCATTGCCCTGACCAGCTATCTGGTCGCTGCCCCCAGCCTCATTGACGGCTCTCTCATACGGCTGGAGCAGCAGGACATGCAGGCCCATGACGGGTATTATTTAACAATCGCCCAAAACGAAAACGTTGTGCAGGCGGAAGCCTTCTCAAAATGGCTTCAAGCTGAAATTCGCCAGGCCGAAATCGCGGCTGAGGCACTTTCTACAGGATAGTGTTTGAGCCGGTATCCAAGCGGCCTCGACAAGGGTTGAAAACCCAGTTTCACGGGCTGTTCCATATTGACAATGGCGGAGCGTTGAAGCTCGCTATGCCCGGGTGAAATCAGGATCAAAAAGACAATGACACGCAACAAAAATCTCGGGCCGCGGACCCGCGCTGTTCATGGCGGAGAGGCGCCCGATACGGCGACCGGGGCATCGGCGCCAGCGCTGCATATGTCATCAACCTTCGTGACCGATCAGGTGGCCGGCTTTTCCGCCCATGAGCTGCAGGAGGATTCCGGATTTCTGTACGCCCGTTGGGGCAACCCCACCACCACCATGCTGGAGAAGAAAATTGCCGCGCTGGAAGGAACCGAAGACTGTCTGTGCTTTGCCTCCGGTATGGCTGCGGCGACCGCGATCTTTTTGACCTTCCTGTCGGCCGGAGACCATGTTGTGGTATCCGATGTCTCCTATGCGGGCGTCGCCGAACTGGCGCGCGATACCCTGCCACGGTTGGGCATTGAGGTGACATTGGTTGACATGTCCGATCCGACGGCCGTTGCTGCCGCCATCCGCCCAAACACCAAGCTGGTGCATTGTGAAAGCCCGGTTAATCCAATCGGCCGGCTCACCGACCTTGCCGCGGTTTCAAAACTGGCCCATGCGGCCGGGTCGCTCGTCTCCTGTGACGCCACCTTTGCCTCGCCGCTGGGTCAAAACTGCA
>JABSRX010000103.1 GCA_013214695.1 Rhizobiaceae bacterium
TGGCAGCGCGCTCATATTTGGCCATCGAGGCATCAAAGCGGCGGGACTCCATGCCCTCATTGCCGAAATATTTCACCGTTTCGAAGTTCAGCAGCGAGTCGATGGCTTTCGAATTGGCATCGGTATCGGACTCGTTCATGTCGCGGCGGATCTGGATGCGCCAGTCACTCGCCTTGACCGTGAAATAGCTGTAGGCCCAGACGGTTACGGCAATGATCGCCACATAGGACCAGCCGAAATAGTAGGCGAAAATGCCGGCATAGAGAGCAAACTCGAGGATCGTCGGGATCGTGTTAAGGATGGTGAACCGGACAATGATCTCAATGCCCTTGGTGCCGCGCTCAATGATCCGCGACAGCCCCCCGGTGCGCCGGGCCAGGTGAAAGCGCAGCGACAGATTGTGCATGTGCACGAAGGTGCGGTAGGCCAGTTGCCGCACAGCGTGCTGCCCAACACGGGCAAACAAGGCATCGCGCAACTGGTTGAAGCCCATCATCACAACACGCGCCACCACAAAACCTACCACCAGCATGATCGGTGTGGTCAGGGCGACGGGCAGCCAGGCAATATCCTGATTGACGCCGTCCAGCGCATCGGTCGCATATTTGAAGAAGAACGGCACAACCGCCGTGGCCAGCTTTGCCGCGACAAGGAAGGCGGCAGCCCACATAACGCGCAGTTTCAGATCCGGTCGATCGGAGGGCCACATATAGGGCCAGAGACTTTTGACGGTCGACAGGGAGGATTTATCCCTGGGCTTTTCCCGGCTTTGGGCGTCGGTATTGGTCAAAATGGGCTTTCGGTGGTTTGGAGGAGACTGCCGGTCAGCAGCACTTGCCCTCACAACAGGAGTCTAGAAACGAGCTGGTGGTCAGCGCCATCGCTTTCAGGAGATCGTCATTGACCTGATAGCGCGACCGGGGCGGGATGGTCTCAACCTGCACGATTCCCGCTTCAATCAGAACCTTCAGATGCTGCGACACAGTCGACTGCGCCAGTGGCAGCACTTTGGTGATGTCCTTGCACCCACAGTGGCGGTTTTCGGAGATGTGGCGCAAAATGTCGATGCGGGCCGGATTCGACAAGGCCGAAAACACTGCTGCCATGTCGGCAGAGTCTTCGATTTTGCGGGGCTTATTGCCCGAAGTCTTTGCCAAAGTTTCGTCACAGCAGGCCATGGCGATCCCTTTCATCGTATTATTACGATTAAAGTAGGTGCTCACAAATCCGTGTTCAAGACAGACAACCCGTGTTTGTTGAGCATTTTGGCTGAAATTTAGCCTTCCTGCTCGGCCTTTTCGGGAATTTTGAAGATCTGACCGATGAAAATGCGGTGCGGATTGGCAATCTGGTTGCGGTTGGCGTTGTAGATCGTCGTGTAGCGAATCCCGCGGCCATAGGTCTTGCGCGAAATGCGCCACAGATTGTCACCGCGCTTGATGATCACGGCACGTCCGGTTTTCAACACACGTGGCGCTGCCGGCTTGGCCGGTGCTGCAGCGACGGCGGCGACCTCAACCTTCGGCTCTTCCACCTTTGGTGCGGGTTCGACCTTGGCCACTTCAACCTTCGGCTCCTCAACCTTTGGCGCCTCGGGCTCGACCTTAGCAACCTCGACCTTCGGCGCTTCCACTTTCGGAGTTTCCACCTTGGCCACTTCTTCCACTGGAGCGGCTTCCGGCTTCGGCTCTGCGACCTCAACCTTTGTTGCTGCCGGTGCTGGTTCAGGCGCGGTCTCAACCACTTCCTCGACGGGCTTGGCTGGTTCGACTGCTGGCGCTTCGGCAACCTTTGGCTCTTCAACCGGTTCCGGCTTCACATCGGTCTCTGTTTCGACAGCGGCAACTTCAACCGGCTCTTCAACCTTGGCTGGAGCTTCCGGCTCGGCCGCAGCGACCTCGACCTCAGGCTGCAATTCTTCCGGCACTTCGTGGATCAGGGGCACAATGGCGCGGCTCAGCACCGAACCGTCCTTGCTGCTGATGACGTCGGCACGCACCGTATGCTCGCCTTCTGTGAGGTTGTATTCCTTGGACACCAGGAAGCGTTCATCCGATGTACCACGGGTCAAGCCAATGAATTCATTGTCGATATAAATGCGCACCGGTACGCCACGTGGCACAGCCCCGGCGACATAGACCTGGCCATTCTCAACCTCGACCGCCTCGACGATCACCTGAGGGGCAGGCTCGGCCGGCTCTTCCGGCTTGACCTCTTCAACCGGCTCGACAGCTGCCACTTCAGGTTCTTTGACCGGCTCCTTGGGCTCTTCAACCTTGGCCACTTCTACGGCGGGCTCTTCGGCTGGCTTTGGCTCAACGGCGGCAACTTCAGCGGCGACTTCGACCTTAGGCTTGGCCGGTGTTTCCGGCTCGGCCTCAACAACTTCTTCAACCTTTGGTTCTTCTTCGGTCTTGGCGACCTCTTCGACCTTCGGTTCTTCCACAGGCTCAACCTTCGCGACTTCCGCAGCTGGTTCTTCTGCCGGCTTAGGCTCTTCCTTGGCTTCCAATGTCTCCGGCTTGGTGATGATTTCGCTCGGCTTGCCTTCTTCCGAGATCATCGCCAGCACTTCACCGTCATTGCGCTCCGGCACCGTGACCAGGCTGGTCTGCGCCGACAGGACAGGCTCCTGCCCGTCTTTCTCGGCCCGCAGGGTGATCACATAGTCACCGGGCTCCAGTGGACCATCCGGCAGGGCCACGAAGTCACCTTCCGGACCAGCCTGCGTGGTTGCCAGAACATTGCCTTCGCTGTCGACCAGATCGATCTTTGAATTCGGCGCCGCGTTGCCGGCCACAAGCACCGAACCATCTGGCTCAACCCGCAACAGATCGAAAGTCGGGGTGATGATTTTGACGGTTTCAACTTCTTCCGCCTTTGGCACCGGCACTTCTTCGGTTTTCGGTTCGGCGTTGGAGGTGACCACCGGCTTCTTGACCGCCGGGGTTGTGCCATCGTCCTCACGCACCAGCGATACAGGCTCCTGGTGGGCCTTGGGCAGTGGCAGGCTGACATTCACCTGTTCCCAGAGCTTTGGGATTTCGTCGCGATAGACCACCGCCGTACCAGCCGTCACCGCGGCAACGGAGCCAGCGGCAACCATGGATTTCATGCCAAAAAGCGCCAGGAAATTGGGCATACGATTTTCCTACATTTGTGCGGTCGCCCGCCGCCTTAACGGCTCATTCGGGCGATTTTGCGGACCACTCTTGCCCAACTATAGCACGGATGCCAGCAAAATGGCCAATATAAGCTTGATCATAAAGAGAATTGTTATCGCATTCTTTTTCAAGTTGACCTGCCCTACCGGCGCGCCATTTTGGGGCAATGAGCGATATTTCCGAAAAACCGATTCGATCCCTGTGCGTCTATTGCGGCTCGTCTCCGGGCAATGATTCCCAATTCATCGACGCCGCCCGCGCCTTGGGCCGCGATCTGGCTGAACAGGGCATTCGGCTGGTTTATGGCGGTGGCGACAAGGGCTTGATGGGTGCCGTTGCCGAAAGCGCCCTTGCCCATGGCGGCGCGGTGCTGGGCATTATTCCCGAGTTCCTGTTGAAGTCCGAACAGATCCATCAAGCCAAGAACATTGAAGGGGTCGACATGCAGGTCGTGCCGGACATGCACACCCGCAAGCGCCAGATGTTTGAGGAATCCGATGCCTTTCTCGCCATGCCGGGCGGCATCGGCACGCTGGAGGAACTGGTGGAAGTGCTGACCTGGGCGCAATTGCGCCGCCACAGCAAACCGGTTGGCCTGCTCAACATCAATGATTTCTGGTCGCCCTATGTCGAACTGGTGCAGCACATGGCCGAGGCCGGTTTCCTGCACAATCCCGACGCCGCAATGCCGCAGGTCTTTGCCAGCGCAGACGATGTGGTCGGCGGTTTGTTTCCCTCCACCGGTTAGCGCTGCACTAGTCCGTCTGCTTGAACAGGCTCCACGTGTAGATGATCAGGGCGCTCCAGATCATCACGAAGGTCACCCCCTGCCAGAAATCCAGTTCCTCGCCAAAGGCCAGGAACGAGACGAGGAAGATCAGCGACGGGGCGATATATTGCATCAATCCCAGCGTCTGCAGCGGCAGCAGTTTGGCGCCGAAGGCGTAGAGGATCAGCGGCACCGCCGTCGCCAGCCCGGCAAACATCAGATAGGGACCGGTCCAGGTGGTCATCGTGAAGTGGTTGTCGCCAGTATAAATGAGCCAAACCAGATAGGCGATTGCCAGCGGTGACAGCAGAACAACCTCAACTAGAAACCCCTGTGTCGGACCAACATCAACGGTTTTGCGCAGGTAACCATAGGCGGCAAAGGAAAAGGCCAGCGTCAGCGCGATCCACGGGAAAACCCCGCCACCGACAGTCCGGATCAACACGGCCGCCACCGCAATGCCAACGGCCAGGGCCTGCAGGCGGGTCATTTTCTCCCCCAACAGGGCAAAGCCCAGAAACACGGTAATCAGCGGATTGATATAATAGCCCAGCGCCGCCTCGGACGCCTTGTTGATGGCAATCGACCAGATATAGACACCCCAATTGAGGCTGACCAAAAGCGCGGTGATGCTCATCATCAGCACAATGCGGCCGTTCCTGAACAGCGATATCAATTCGCCCAAACGCCGCTGGGCGCCGATCACGACCAACGCCACAGGCACCGACCAGATGACCCGATGGGCCACCATTTCAACCGCAGGGATATGCTCTACCGCCTTGAAATAAAACGGCAGAAAGCCCCAAAGCGTGTAGGCGAAGAATGCGTAAAGAAAGCCTTCCCTGGATATCGATTGTCGTTTCTGCGATTGGGTCGTCACGCAGCCGCCCCGCTTTTGATCAGCTTGTAATTCAGGCTGTCAATCAANGCCTGGAACGATGCATCTATGATATTGTCGGAGACTCCGACGGTCCACCAGCGCTCGCCGGTCTCGTCCATCGATTCAATCAGCACGCGGGTGATCGCCTCGGTACCGCCATTCAGGATCCGCACCTTATAGTCGACCAGTTCCAGGCCTTCGATTTCCGTTTGATATTTGCCCAGATCCTTGCGCAAAGCCCGGTCGAGCGCGTTGACCGGGCCCATGCCCTCGGCCACCGACATGGTCGATTCGCCATCGATCAACAGCTTGACCACGGCCTCCGAGACCGTCACCACCTCGCCGATGGCGTTAAAACGGCGCTCGACGCTGGCGCGGAAGGAATCGACCTTGAAGAATTCCGGCACGGTGCCCAGGGTGCGGCGGGCCAGCAGTTCAAAACTGGCCTCAGCCGCCTCATAGGCATAGCCGGCGGCTTCGCGTTCCTTGACGATCGAGATCAGCGTGTCGAGTTTCGGATCGCTCTTGGCAACCTCGATGCCACGCCGTGAGAGCTGGTCGAGAAAGTTCGATTTGCCGCCCTGATCCGATACCATCAGGTTGCGGGCATTTCCGACCGCTTCTGGCGCCACATGTTCGTAGGTGCTCGGATCCTTGATCAGGGCCGAGGCGTGAATGCCCGCTTTGGTGGCAAAGGCCGAGGAACCGACATACGGCGCTTGGCTTTCCGGTGCACGGTTGAGCAATTCGTCAAAGGCATGAGACAGGCGGGAGACCGACTTCAGCTTTTCCGCATCGATGCCGATGTCAAAACGGTCGGCAAAATACGGCTTCAGCGCCAAAGTCGGGATCAGGCTGACCAGATTGGCATTGCCGCAGCGCTCGCCGATGCCGTTGATCGTGCCCTGCACCTGACGCGCCCCGCCCTCGATGGCGGCCAGGGAATTGGCGACCGCCTGACCGGTGTCGTTGTGCGCGTGGATGCCGACATGGTCTCCCGGGATCACCTTGCACACCGCTTCGACAATGGTGCGGATCTCGCTCGGCTGGCAGCCGCCATTGGTGTCGCACAGGACCACCCAGCGGGCGCCGGAATCGAACGCCGCCTTGGCGCATTGCAGCGCATATTCGGGATTGGCCTTATAACCATCGAAGAAATGCTCGCAATCGACCAGCGCCTCTTTGCCAGCCTCGATGGCGGCCTTCACCGACGCTTCGATGCCCTCGACATTCTCTTCATTGGTGCAGCCCAGAGCGACCTTCACATGCAGGTCCCAGGCCTTCGCCACATAGCAGATCGCCGACGCTTTTGATGCCAGAAGCGCTGCGATGCCCGGATCGTTGGAGACGGAAATGCCAGCGCGCTTGGTCATGCCGAAGGCGGTAAACTTGCCGTTCTGGGTCCGGTTCTCGCTGAAGAAATTGGTGTCGGTCGGGTTGGCGCCGGGATAGCCGCCTTCGATGTAGTCGAGCCCGAACTCATCCAGCATGGCGCTGATCGCAATCTTGTCCTCAACCGAAAAATCAATGCCGGGAGTCTGGGCTCCGTCACGCAAAGTGGTGTCGAACAGGGTGATGTATTGCTTGGTCATTTGGTTTTCTCCAGCGGCCACTGGTCTGTGTCATGATCGGGATGTTGGTGAGATGTCAGGCCGTCCATGAAGGACAGTTCGCCCGACGAGTTTTCGCGCACCGGAAGCGCATGCAGCTGATCAACAAAATCCAGTTTGTCGTTCGTGTTCACCTGCTTGATCGGTGGTGAAAGGGTGGGATCGTCGAGCGTCGCAATGGCAATCTCAACATTGTCGCCGCCCCAGTCATAGGTCAGCGGCGTGCCGCAGTCGCCGCAAAAGCCGCGCACGACCTTGTCGGAACTGTTGAAATATTTCGGCACTCCGCGCGTCCATTGCAGGTTCTGCGTCGTCGCCAGCGGCGCGTAGAAATTGCCAAACGCCTTCTGGCACATGCGGCAATGACAAATCGACGGGTGGGACAGGCTTTCGACGCTGTAGCGCACAGCGCCGCACTGGCATCCTCCTGAGATCATGCTTTAACCTCCCACTGGGTGACGCGTTCGCCGGTTGCTGAGTCTTTTGAATCCTTTAGCTGGATTCCTTGAGCCGCCAGATCATCGCGGATCTGGTCGGCCGTGCCCCAATCCTTGTCGGCAATGGCGGCAAGACGGCGTTCAATCTCCGCCTCAATGGCCGCAACATCGACACCGCTCTGGTCGACCTTGGTTTCAATGCCGAGCAGATCAAGCCCAGCCAGGAAAGCACCGGCAGCGGTGGCGTCCTTGGCGGCCAGACCGGCAAGACGCTGCAATTCCTGAATCGCCTGGGGCGTGTTCAGATCGTCATGAACCGCCGCCAGCGTAGCTTGCGAAAGCGTGCCGGGCTGGGTGTCGCCGGCAACATCATTGGCGACGCGGGCCAGTTTGCGCACGATATTTTCCGCCTCTTCCAGGCGCTTGACCGAAAAGTCGATCGGTTCCCGGTAATGGGTCATCAGCATGGCCAGACGCACCACATTGCCGGGCCAGCTGCGGCCACCGACCTTGTCGGTTGCCAGCACTTCATTGACCGTGTGGAAATTGCCGAGGCTCTTCGACATCTTCTGCCCTTCCACCTGCAGGAAGCCGTTATGCATCCACACATTGGCCATGCGGTCGGTGCCGTGGGCGCAGCAGGATTGGGCAATTTCGTTTTCGTGGTGTGGAAAGATCAGGTCGAGGCCACCGCCATGGATGTCAAAGACCTTGCCGAGATAGGCTTCCGACATGGCCGAGCATTCAATGTGCCAGCCGGGGCGGCCGTAAATTGCATCGCCGTTGAAGACCCCATCCCAGCCGGGCTCGGAGGCACTTGATTCCTTCCACAGCACGAAGTCGGCCGGGTTCTCCTTGTGCTCTTCCACAGCGACGCGGGCGCCGGCCTGCTGATCATCCAGCTTGCGTTTCGACAGGGCGCCGTAAGCGTCCATTGAATCGACGCGAAACAGGACTTCCCTGCCCTGCTGACCGGAAGCGACATAGGCGTGCCCCTTATCGATCAGCGTCTGGATCATCGCCACCATCTGCTCGATGAATTCCGTGGCGCGGGGCTGATGGGTGGGGTCCATATTGCCCAGCTCGCGCATGTCGGACTGGAACTGATTGGCCGTCTTCTCCGTCACCTGACGGATGGCCGCGTTGAGCGGCAGGTCCGGAAAATCGCGCGCCGCCCGGGCGTTGATCTTGTCGTCGACGTCGGTGATGTTGCGCGCATAAGTGACGTGATCGGCCCCATAGGCCTGACGCAGCAGACGATACAGAACATCGAACACGATGACCGGGCGGGCATTGCCGATATGGGCGAAGTCATAGACCGTCGGCCCACACACATACATGCGCACATTGTTGGCGTCGATCGGGCTGAACACCTCCTTCTGGCGGGTCAGCGTGTTGTAGAGTTTGATGTCCTGGGTCACGTGCTTCGGTCCGTTCAAGTTCGTTCATTTCAAAACGCATTAAGCCCTGCCGGCTTGAACGTTCTTTAACTTGAAGGAGAGACGAGAACGGCCAGGCCAGCGGGATGCGCTAGCTAATAATAATCCGACACTTGCAAATCGCGCCCTCGCCCTGCGGGGCAATGGCGACGACATAGGTGTCAGTCACTATGGTGGCGGTTGTTCTCATAGGCGCTTTATCACCGCATCGTCGCGGCGGGTCAAGAGCAAGTTAGCCAAATGCCCGCACCAGCAGGGTGATGCTGAGCAGTGCCATGATCAGGGCAATCAATCCGTCCAGCACCCGCCAGGCTGCCGGGCGAGAAAACAGCGGTGCCAGCCATTTCGCGCCATACCCCAGCGAAAAGAACCACAGGAAGGACGCCACCGACGCGCCAGCGCCGAAGGCCACACGCAGGTCGCCGCTATATTGCCCCGAAACCCCGCCCAGAAGCACGATTGTGTCGAGATAGACATGCGGGTTCAAAAAGGTGAAAGCCAGCAAGACCGAGACCGCCTTGCCCAGGCTGCTCACCCCTTTGCCGGAGGTTTCCAGCCCCTGGGGCGCCAGCGCCCGGCGCAGCGCAATCAAGGCATAACCGGCCAGGAAGATCGCTCCGCCAACCGTAACGTAAAACAACATGTCCGGATTGGAACTGATCAGTGTGCCCATGCCGGCGACGCCGAGGACAATCAAAAAAGTATCGGCAAGTGCCGCGATCAGACAAAGTATGAATACGTGTTGTTGGAGCAGGCCCTGCCTCAGAATAAAGGCGTTCTGTGCTCCAATAGCGATGATCAGCCCACCGCCCAGCAAAAATCCCTCTATTGCCGGGTAGAACATCATATGATTCCCGTAAGCTTGCTTAGAAACGCCAAGAATAGGCCCAAGTGGCAGGCGTCAATTCCAAGCTTAGACGGCTTAGAACATCGATAACTGATCATCATTTTCAGGCTTTTGGTTCGCAGACCGGACCTCCTTTACACGAGTCTGTATCTCCGGACCAGAGTTAGACACTTTATTTACCGCATCACCCACCGGAATCGGTTCCAGATACTTATCGTCGACCGGCGCCAGCAGGTCTGCGACCTCCCGCGGTTCGCTTCCCCTGACATCCAGCCAACGGTCAAATGAGTCTGGATGAACAATCATCGGCAGTCTGTGATGGATGGCACTGAAGCTCGTATTGGCCTGCGTCGTCAGGATGCAGGCGGTGTCGATTTCGCTGCCATTGGCATCCGACCAGGTTTCCATCAAGCCGGCAAAGGCCATCACCCCTCCATCCTTCGGGCGCACCCAGTAGGCCTGGCTTTTCTGGCCCTTGCCGAAGCGTTGCCATTCATAAAAGCCACTGGCCGGAATGAGCACCCGGCGATGACGCATCGCGGTCCGGAACGACGGTTTTTCAGCGGCGGTTTCGCTGCGGGCATTGACCAGCAGCGTAAATTCCTTGGGGTCCTTCACCCAGGCTGGGACGAATCCCCATCTCACAAGCTGCCCCTCGCGACGCGTCTCACCGCCCCGGTCGGCATTGGCAACGACGACGATGGGTTGGGTGGGCGCGATGTTGTATCTGGGCGGCATCTGTGTCGGCGGAACGGCCGGGCGGACCATGTTGAAATACGCAAACAGCTCCTCCCACCCTACTTCGAGACTGAATCGACCACACATCTTGCTTGCCTTTCCTGCCACCGGACTTGGAATTGCCGGACCTGCAGGCTATGCGAAGACATGTCTTCGCGCCACTATCCATCGACACCCATGCTTGGGGCTTGCACCGCTATTTGGCGCGGGGATCGCATTTTGCTCGCCAAGCGCACCGCCGCCCCCAACAGCGGGACCTGGGCAATGCCTGGCGGATTGGTTGAAGTGGGCGAGTCGCTTGAACAGGCCGCCTTGCGGGAGGTGCGCGAGGAAACCCAGTTGATTCTGCCAAAGGTGGTGTTCAACCGGTTTCACGAACTGGTCCGCCACGATGACGCTGGCCGGGTGCAGATGCATTACGTGTTGGCGATGTTTGTCGGCGTGTCAGATGACGGCGAGGCGATCGCCGGCGACGATGCCGCGGAAGTCCAATGGTTCAGCCTGGATGATCTCACCAATGTGCCGCTGACCGGGTCGACCGAACTGTTTGCCCGAGAAAGCCTGGCCTTCCTGCCCAGGCTTAAAGTCACTGCCTGATGACGTTGTGATCACCTGAAATTGTGTTTTCTCCTTCCGTTGCGTGAGGCACACTGATCGCCGACTGGGAGGGTCCTCACATGCGCCATCTTTCATATCTGCTCGCAGCGGCTTTTTTGCTCGTATCATCAATCAGTTGGGCGCAAGAAGGACGATGGAAAGCGCAAGGGTGGAAGACCGACTTCTCCAGGAAATCCGTTAATTTTGGCGAGATCCTGAGCGGCGGACCGCCGAAAGACGGCATTCCGCCAATCGACAATCCGCAATTTATCGCCGTCGCCGATGAGGCTGATCTGACCGACCGCGATCCGGTCATCGGGCTCAATGTCAACGGCGATGCCCGCGCCTATCCGTTGAGCATTCTGACCTGGCATGAAATCGTCAATGACAAAGTCGGTGGCACACCGGTGACCGTCACCTATTGTCCGCTGTGCAACGCGGCGATCGTGTTTGACGCGCGGGTCGACGGCAAGGCGCTGAGCTTCGGCACCACCGGCAAACTGCGCAACTCCGACCTGATCATGTATGACCGCGGCACCGAAAGCTGGTGGCAGCAATTTATCGGCGAGGGCATTGTCGGTGCCTATACCGGTCAGAAACTCAAGCTGCTCCCAGCCCGGCTGGAATCCTGGAAGGAGTTCCGCGAGCGGCACCCGGAAGGCCAGGTGCTGGTACCGAACAATGCGCGCATGCGCGACTATGGCCGCAACCCCTATGTCAATTATGACCTCGCTGCCCGGCCGTTCCTCTATGATGGATCAATGCCGCAGGGCATCGAGCCGATGGCCCGGGTGGTCGTCATTCGCCAGGAACAAGGCGAGCCGCTGATCGTCACCATGGAAGAGTTGCGCCAAAACACGCCGCTGGACCTGGAAGGCTTCCAGTTGAGCTGGCGAGAGGGCCAGGCCTCGGCGCTGCACACACGGCAGATCTCCCAGGGACGCGACGTTGGCACGGTGTTGGCCAAACGAATCTCAGACGGTGCGGACGTGCCCTATGATGTGACCTTTGCCTTTGTCGCACACGCCTTTCACCCGGACGTCGAGATCCGCGGTAAAAAATAAACTTTGTGTCCCGGCCCTGCCTGTCTTATGTCAGCGGCATGAGAGCCTTGACCGTCATGTTTGCGATTCTGTGTCTGGGGACCGCGTCTGCAGTGGCGCAGACGGCGACTTCCGACGAGACCAAACCCGCACCGCGCGCTAATGTGGCGGAACCGGTGGCGCCCTATGACGACAAACTGTTGCGGCTGTCAGAAATCCTCGGCTCGATTCACTACCTGCGCACCCTGTGCGGTGCCAATGAAGGCAACAAGTGGCGCGATACGATGTCGGACATTCTTGCCGCCGAAGCACCCGGCCCCAATCGCCGCGCCCGGCTGGTCGCCCATTTCAACCGGGGCTACCGCAGTTTCAACACCTCTTACAGCACTTGCACGGCGTCTGCTCTGCTGGCCTCTGAACGCTATATGGCCGAGGGGGCTGAGCTGTCAAAACAGATCACCCAGCGCTACGGCCGATAGGCTCAAGCAGGCGTTTTTGGCCGTTAACCCTTTCGCAATGTTGGTCCAACGGATGGTTCCAATTTCGGACCGGCATCGGTAGGTTGTTAACAACTGTTAATCTTCGGGCCGCCATGAGAGCGGGACATGAATGTTGCGTGAAACACCTGATAATCTGGACGCCCTTATCCGCGAAGAAAAGCAGCGGGTGGCAGCAGAATTCATCGAAGAGGCATGGAATCACGCGCTTCAGGAAGGCATTGAGCCGTCCATCATGGCCGAGTCAGGCCTGATTGCCCTGCTGACCAAATTTCATGCCCATGACGGTGAAAACGCTGTGGTTCGGTTGATCGACGACCTGCCCGAGCGCCTGGATTGTGGTGAGTTCGACCCTGACCGGGTGATTCAATAAACCGCTCTGACGCGTTGAAATCCAGCCGTAGAAGCCACTTCTCGCCAGCCTTCTGAATCAACACAGAACATGCTATCCTGCGCGCCATTGAATGGCAGCAACTTCAATGTGGCGCGAGATGGCTTTGACGAAAACGCAACGACTGGCAATACCACTTGCGGTGCTGGCCTGTCTGGTTGCCCCGATCGCGGCCGCAGCAACAAAGACCAAAATTCAAACCTTCACCCTGCCGACAGAGGATTCGGCAGAGGAACAACCGAGCGCGCCGGAATCGCTTATTCCCAGCGATGAACTGCCGGAATTCAAGGTTGAAAAAGAAGGGAGCGGACAGGACAATGCCGCGCCGCCGCTGGAGCCCGGTGAACAGGCAGCCCTGCCGCCTGTTCTGCGCGATTTTGACCTGCTGCCGGCCGCCGTGCGCGCCACCCATACCAAGCTTGTCGAAGCAGCGAAATCCGCCGATCTGGAAAAACTGCGTCCGTTGATCGGTGTAGGCGATACGGCGACAACCCTGTCCATCGGCGGGCTGGACGGCGATCCGATCGCCTTTTTGAAGCAAAGCTCCGGCGATGATAATGGCTATGAATTGCTGGCCATTTTGCTGGAAGTGCTGGAGGCCGGCTATGTGCACATGGATGCCGGCACCGAAAGCGAAATGTATATCTGGCCGTATTTCTTCGCCTGGCCCTTTGATAAGCTGACGCCGCAGATGCAGGTCGAGCTCTACCGCATTCTGACAGCGGGCGATGTGTTGGATTCGGTCGATTTCGGCGGCTACATTTTCTATCGGGTTGGCATTCGCCCGGATGGCAAATGGGATTTTTTTGTTGCCGGCGACTGATTGCCTCTACTCCTCCGACCCGCAAGATCCTAACTAGGCGTCATGGAATATACAGCTCCCCTCACCTCCCGTGCCCTGCTCCGCCTCAGCGGCGGAGACGTGGTGCATTTTCTGCAAAACCTTGTCACCTGCGAAGTTGAAAAGCTCGCCGACGGTGCCGCAAGCTTCGGCGCCCTGCTGACGCCGCAGGGCAAGATCCTGTTTGATTTTTTCCTTTTGCGCGACGGCGATGCGTTCATCATCGATGTGGACGCTGGACAACGGGACGCCCTGGCCAAACGTCTGACATTTTACAAACTGCGGGCCGATGTGCAGATCTCTATGGATGACCGCCCGGTCTTTGCCCTTTGGGGCGATGCGCCATCGCAGGGGTTTGTTGACCCGCGTCTGGCGGATATGGGCAATCGTCATTTTGGGGCGCTGTCCGAGACCAACAGCGATGAGGCAGCGTGGCACGCGCATCGTCTGGCGCTCGGCATGCCGCAGGCGGGACTGGATTTTGAATTTGGAGAATCGTTTCCCCATGAAGCGCTGATGGACCAGATGGGCGGCGCCAGCACTGGCGCTGGCGTCGATTTTTCCAAGGGCTGCTATGTCGGCCAGGAGGTCGTGTCGCGCATGCAGCACCGGGGCACCGCCCGCAACCGCTTCGTCAAAGTGACCAGCGACAACGCCTTTGCACCCGAGGCGACAGGCCAGGCGCTGACCGCTAATGACAAGCGCATCGGCACGCTGGGCTCCACATCCGGCAAGACCGCCCTGGCCCTGGTGCGGGTGGACCGCGCCACGGCAGCAATTGGCGACGGCAATCCAATCCTGCTCAACGGCGCAGCGGTCATGCTCGCGCCGCCCGCATTTACCCGTTTCGACTGGTCCCCATGAGCGGCAAGAACGACCTCAACGGCAATTCCGTGCGCGCCTGGCAACGCATGTTGTCGGGGCGACGGCTCGATCTGCTCGATCCCTCACCGCTTGATGTGGAGCTGGAAGACATTGCCCACGGGCTTGCTCGTGTCGCCCGCTGGAACGGCCAGACCAATGGTGACCACGCGTTTTCGGTGGCCCAGCATTCGCTGCTGGTCGAGCAAGTGATGGGCCTCTTGAATGCGTCGCTTTCGGCCCAGCACAAACTCTTTGCCCTGCTGCACGATGCGCCGGAATATGTGATTGGCGACATGATCTCGCCGTTCAAGGCGGTGGTTGGCGGCGCTTACAAGGACGTCGAGAACCGGTTGGAAGCCGCCATCCACCTGCGGGTCGGCCTGCCGGCCCATCCCGACGCCAAGCTGAAGAAGGCGATCAAGAATGCCGACAAGATCGTGGCCTATTTTGAAGCTACGGAACTTGCCGGTTTTGACACCAGCGAGGCGGCCAAGTTCTTTGGCCGGCCCAACGGGATTACAGCGGCGCAACTGAACCTTGTCCCTATGCCGACGAAGGACGCGCAGACGCTGTTCGTGGAGCGGCTGCACACCGTGATGGCTGAGTTATGAGCAGGATCCACGTCTGCCCCCTGTCTGATCTAGATGCAACGCTGGCCACAAGCGGGGCTCGGCGGATGATCAGTCTGATGGGCCCGGGCAAGACCACCCCCCGACCGGAACAGGTCGACAATGGCTTTCTGGCGATGGAATTCCACGACATTGGCGAACCTCGCGATGGCCTGTCTCCACCGACGCGCGAACATATGGTCGAGCTGCTGGGTTTTCTGGCCGACTGGGATCAGCGCACGGACCTGCTGATCCATTGCTGGATGGGGATCAGCCGGTCGACGGCCGCCGCGGCCATTGCGCTGGCGCAGCGGGACCCGAAAGGCGACATGGAGGCGCTGGCGCAGCGGCTGCGCACCGCCTCTCCGATGGCGACGCCCAATCCGCTGATGATCTCGCTTTCCGATGAGCTGTTGCAGCTCAACGGACGCCTGAGCATGGCGATTGCCGGCATTGGCCGGGGCGCCGAGGCCAGTCAGGGCCAACCGTTTGTTCTGGAGATGCGCGATGGTTGATCGCGCTGCGCTCGAGATTGGCCTGCACGCGGCCGTTATTGCCGTTGAGGGCGGTTCGCCGCTCTATCTGGCTGTGCCTGGCACCAATCCTACTGGGCAAGTGCTCGATGGCCTTCCCTTTGGCCCCTACCGCCCGCAGCAACACCGCACGCTCGACACCGGATTGCGCTCCTGGGTGGAAGATCAGACCCGCCTCAGCCTCGGCTATGTCGAACAGCTCTACACTTTCGGTGATATCGGCCGGATGCAGGGCGATGTTGACCAGTCGCAGAGCTTTGTCTCCGTCGGCTATCTTGCCCTGGTGCGCAAACCCGATTCCGGTACCGCAGACCAATCGTTGAAATGGGGTGACTGGTACGACCATTTCCCCTGGGAAGACTGGCGCAATGGCCCGCCGCCTCTGCTGACCGAACAGTTGATGCCGGCGCTTGCCGACTGGGTCGCCGCTTCGCCCGGCGAACGGTCCACCGTCTCGGGGCTCGACCGACAGGTGCGTTTTCGGCTGGCGTTTGGCTGCGAATTGCGCAAGTCGGACAAGCCGGAGATCATTGCCTGGGACGAAGAGCGCGTGCTGGAGCGCTATGAATTGATGTACGAGGCCGGACTGGTCGACGAAGCGGTCACCGACGGACAGGTGACGCAGCTGGCCATGGCGGCAAGCCCTGGGCGCCCGATGCTGCACGACCACCGGCGCATTCTGGCCACCGCCATTGCCCGCCTGCGCGCCAAGCTGAAATACCGGCCTGTCGTATTCGAACTGCTGCCGGAAAGTTTCACCCTGACCGAATTGCAGCAGACGGTGGAAACCCTGTCCGGCCAATTGCTGCACAAGCAGAATTTTCGCCGGATGGTGGAAAAGGCCGAACTGGTGGAACCGACCGGCGCCACCGCATCGCGCACCGGCGGCCGTCCGGCAGCCTATTTCCGTTTCCGCAAGGCCGTGCTGCGGGAGCGCCCTGCCCCCGGTCTGCGCATTGGCACACGCGGCTAACTGATATTGCGGTTAGCTGATATTGATATCCAGCCCGATATCCAGCGTCGGGGCGCTCATGGTGATCTTCGATGTCGAGATCATGTCGACACCGCTCTCGGCGATTGCCTGGATCGTGTCGATGTTGACGTTGCCTGACGCTTCGATGGGGATTGCACCGTCAACGATGGCCACGCCTTCCCGCAGCTGATCCGGGCCCATATTGTCGAGCATGACCACGTCCGGCCCCGCCTTGAGGGCTTCCTTCAACTGCTCCAGCGTGTCGACTTCCACCTCGATCTTGATCAGATGGCCGGCAAAGGCGCGGGCCGCCTCGATTGCCTCACGCACACCGCCGGCAACGGCGATGTGGTTGTCCTTGATCAGAATGGCGTCGTCGAGACCGTAGCGGTGGTTGGAACCGCCGCCGCATTTGACGGCGTATTTTTCAAACGCCCGCAGGCCGGGAATGGTTTTGCGGGTGCAGCAGACCACAGCCTTGGTGTGAGCAATGCGTTCGGCAAACTGGTTGGTGTATGTGGCAATGCCTGACAGATGGCAGAGATAATTCAGCGCCACCCGTTCACCGCCGAGAACCGAGCGTGCCCGGCCCTCGACCTGGGCAATCTTCTGACCCGGCTTCACCCGGTCGCCATCTCTGACAAAGGTCTTGAACTTGGTCTTCGGGTCAAACTGCTGAAACGCTGATTTTGCCAGCGCCAGGCCTGCGATGATGCCGTCTTCGCGGCTGTTCATTTGGGCCACGGCCTTGGCCTTGGCGGGAATCGTCGCATCGCTGGTGACATCACCGGCCAGGCCCAGATCCTCCAACAGCGCGGCCCGCACCGCCTCTTCGACCTGCAGGGCCGACAGGGTTGGCAAATGGGCTTTGGATTTCTTGCTGGCCACTATGATGCTCCTTGTTGCAGCGGCGCGTGCGCACCGCCGCCATTGACGAGGTCCAGGGCTGTGGCATTGGCGGTCTTCAGGGTCAGGAAACTGCGCTTGGCCAATGCCGACACTTCGTCGGGATAATCGGTGCGGCAATGACCACCGCGGCTTTCTTCACGCAGCAGCGCCGAGACGGCAATCATCTTGGCGGTGATCAGCGAGTTTTCAAACCGCTGCAACGTGTTGTTGTCTTCCAGTTCGAGAATGGTGTTGAGGCCCTTGATCATGCCCTGCGGATCGCGCACCACACCGAATTCTGCGCTCATGGTCTGACGCAACAGGCTCATGGCGCGGTTGTCTTCCGGGGTCTCCACATCTTCGCCGGGCACTTCGTCCTGGTCCCAGTCGTTGAGCTGCGAAGCGGGCAAAAGGCCCTGAATGTCTTCTGCGATCCGTGCGGCGAAGACGACGGCTTCCAACAGCGAGTTCGAGGCCAGCCGGTTGGCCCCATGGGCGCCGGTCGAGGTCACCTCACCGCAGGCCCAAAGACCGTCCAGGGTGGAACGGCCATTGGCATCGGTGAGAATGCCACCCATGAAATAATGAGCTGCCGGCACCACAGGGATCAGATCGGTCACCGGGTCGATATTGGCGTCGCGGCAATAACCGTAGACCGTTGGAAAGTCCTTTTCGAAGCTGGCGCCAATGGCATCTCGGCAATCCAGATAGGCGCCCCGCCCGGCTTTCACCTCAGCAAAAATGCCGCGTGCCACCACATCGCGTGGCGCCAGTTCAGCGTCCTCATGCAGAGGCTGCATGAAACGCTCGCCGGCATCATTGACCAGAATGGCGCCATGCCCGCGCAGAGCTTCGGTCGCCAATGGCGATGGGTCGAGGCCGACATCCAGCGAGGTCGGGTGAAACTGAACGAACTCCATATCGGCCAAAGTGGCCCCGGCGCGTGCCGCCATGCCGATGCCGCCACCGCGGGCTTCTGCCGGATTGGTGGTGCGGGCATAGAGGTGTCCGATGCCACCGGCGGCCATCACCACGGCGCGCGCCTGCAGACGGATCTTGTTGGAGCCGGTGCCCGCCTGATCGCGGGCCACGACGCCTACCACCTGCTTGCCCTTGGTGAGAATATCCTGAACCACGTAGCCATCGAGAACCCGGATGGACGGCGTCTTTTTCACCGCGGCAACCAGCGCCTCCATGATCGCCTTGCCGGCCATATCGCCGCGCACGCCGACAATGCGTTTTTCCGAGTGAGCGGCCTCGCGCGACACCCGCAACTGGCCTTCCAGGTCACGATCAAACGGCACGCCGAATTGCAGCAGATCAGTCACCCGGTCTGTCGCCTCGGTGGCCATCAGGCGGGCGATTTTTTCATCGACAATGCCGGCACCGGCTTCCATCGTATCGGCGACATGCTTTTCGATCGTGTCCCCTTCGGAAACGGCTGCAGCAATGCCCGCCTGGGCCCAGGCCGAAGAGGCCCCGCGCCCCAGCGATGCTGCGGTCAATACGGTGACCGGCCGCGGCGCCAGTTTGAGCGCACAGAAAAGCCCGGCCAGGCCACCGCCCACGATGATCACATCGTCGGTGCTGGAGGCGCTGACGGGACGCAAAAAGGAAAGTTGTTCAGCCATGTTGTTCTCGACCTTGCGATCTAAAAGAGTTCTTCGCCTGTCTTGCGCACCGGATCGGGAAAGTCGCGATACAGGGCAAAGGTGACGTTGGCGATTTTTGAGTTCACACCATGGTGCAGCGTTTCCATGGTGCCGGAACGTGCGGCTGCCATCGAAAACGCCTCATCCAGTTGGGCCAAACCTTCGACCTCAATCATCAGGTGAAATTCACCCATTTCCTTCGGACCCAGCCCCAGCTTGCGCCGCATCAGGCGCCAGGAGGCGATTTTGTTCTGCGCCACCAAATGCTCCATGAAACGCTTCAGGTCACCAGCGAATTCAAGATCGCTGGTGCCTGGTTTGAGACTGAAGAATCCGTGATAGATGTCCAAGGTTCTGCCGATCAGTTTTTCAGATTGACCATGCGCTCCACGGCGTGGCGCGCTTTTTCCGCCATCAACGGATCGACCACCACTTCCTCTTTCATCTCCAGGAGACTGTCGAGGATTTTCGGCAGGGTGATGCGCTTCATATGCGGGCACAGATTGCACGGCTTGATGAATTCAACACCCGGCGCCTGTTCCTGAATGTTGGAGGCCATTGAACATTCGGTCACCAGCAGCACTTTGGCACCCGGCTTCTGACCCAGCGCATAGTCGATCATGCCCTTGGTCGAACCGGTATAGTCGGCAACCGCGGTCACTTCCAACGGACATTCGGGGTGGGCGATGATCTGGACTTCCGGATCGGCGTCCTTGTAGGCCAGCAGTTCCTCGGCGGTGAACCGTTCATGCACTTCGCAGTGGCCTTTCCAGGTCAGGATTTTGACGTCGGTGTTCTTGGCGACGTTCTGGGCCAGATATTCGTCCGGGATCAGGAGCACTTTGTCGACGCCAAAACTCTCGACGACCTGCACCGCGTTGGACGAGGTGCAGCAGATGTCGCTCTCGGCCTTCACGTCGGCCGAGGTGTTGACATAGGTGACGATCGGCACACCGGGATTGGCCTCACGCAGCAGGCGCACGTCCTTGCCGGTGATCGATTCCGCCAGCGAGCAACCGGCCTTCATGTCGGGGATCAGCACGGTTTTCGACGGATTCAGCAGTTTTGAGGTTTCCGCCATGAAATGCACACCGCACTGGACGATGATATCGGCCTCAACGCGGGTTGCTTCCATCGCCAATTGCAGGGAATCGCCTGCGATATCGGAAACGCAGTGGTAGATCTCCGGCGTCTGGTAATTATGCGCCAGGATCGCCGCATTGCGTTCCTTTTTCAACTTGTTGATCGCATGGATATAGGGCGCATGCACCGGCCATTCGATCTCAGGAATGTGGTGCTTCACCTTCTCATAAAGCGGTGCGGTTTCGCGGGCGACTTCTTCGGTGAATTCCAAGGAAGGCCGCTCAAGACGCTGGTAGGTATGGCCGGTTGAGGTGGTCAGCGATGTGTTGGTTTCGCGGAAATCGGCTACGGGCATATCATTCTCCTGAGTGGCGTCGCTGTTTCGACTTATACTCAATATGAGTATAACAAGGCCATAAAACAAGTCCGGCGGTCACCGGACTGTCATAGGTTTAGAGGACGGGCGGCCACGATACAAGCGTATCGGGCCCCCAAATCGTCCTGCAAACTGCGGTTTGTGGTGCTTTTTTACGTGAAGTTGACGCTGACGTCGCCGAAATCACCAAAAGTTGCGGTGTATGTGGTGCCTGCTGCTGCCGGCACGGGCGCCGTGCAGGTGCCGGTCGACACCCATTCACCGGCCTTGAACTGCTTGCCGTTGGCGGCAAGCGTTTGTGCCATCCAGACCAGCGAGTTGATCGGATCGCCCATGACAGGCTCGCCATTGCCGCTGGCGACGACTTCGCCATCGACCTTGGAATCAACCGGCGCATTGGTCAGGTCCTGGTCCTGCCAATTGGCAATTTCAGGACCAACGACGAAGGCAACATTGCCGCCGAAGTCCATCGCAACGCCGATGCCATTGGCATAGTCGGGATTGCCGATGGTGCGGCCGATCACTTCAATGGCGATGTGCACGGTTTCAACCGCGTCAGCGGCGGTTTCCGCGTTGATGGCTTCACCTTGGGCTGGATAATCACGGGCCATCTTGAAGGCGTATTCCGGTTCACAGGCAGCGACGCAGGGAGATTTTGCCAGATCGCCACCGCTGGCCATGACAGCGGATTCAGCCATCGGGCCATAAAACGGACCGTCAATCTTGAAGCCCTGTTGCGCGGCTTCATTTGTGGCGCCGACTTTCCAACCGATCAGCGGCGTATTGAACTGGGCATAGACCTCCGCCTGGATGGCCATGGCATCGTCCATGGTCGGGGCCGGGTCAGGCAGATCCATCATTGTCTGCACGCCGGATTTGCGCGCCGCCACGATCTCGGCGGCCATCTTTGAAATATCCATCAATCATCCTTTGGGGAAAATACTCATTCGCTTTGCTGATGTGTTTAATCAAAATTTTTCGCGTGCACATCCCAAAAAATGCAATTAGCCTTGCTCGGTCTGAAAGGGTCCTTCCATGTCAAATGCCTCCCTGGCTCCGGCCTCCCCTCCCCGCCGCTGGCGTCCGCCCGTGGGCTTGATCATCCTGTGCGGCTGCACCATTGCGCTGATCAGCTTCGGCATTCGATCCGCCATGGGCTTTTTCCAGATTCCGATGCTCAACGACACCGGATGGAGCTTTACGACATTCGGTCTGGCGATGGCGATTCAGAACCTGGCCTGGGGCATTGGGCAGCCGGTGTTTGGCGCCTTTGCCGACAAATATGGCGCCTGGCGTACGCTCGCCGCAGGCGGCCTCATCTACGCTCTCGGCCTGTTCCTGATGGGAACCGCCGACGCGCCGATCTGGTTGCATATTGGCGGCGGTGTTCTTGTGGGGCTCGGCGTCTCGGCCGGATCCTTCGGCATTATCCTGTCGGTGTTTGCCCGCAACGTAACGCCGGAAAAGCGCAGCTTTGTATTTGGCGTCGGCACGGCCGCCGGTTCGGCCGGCATGTTCCTGTTCGCACCGATTTCGGTGGCGATGATCGAGCAATTCGGCTGGTCCCATTCGCTGGTGCTGCTCTCGGTTCTGATGCTGGTGGTGCCGGTACTTGCGGCGCCGCTCTATGGCAATTCACAGTCTTCCGCCAATGCGGCTGCCGAATATGAGCAGACGGCTGGCGAAGCGCTCAAGGAAGCCCTGGCACACCCCTCCTATCAATTGCTGATGGCGGGCTTCTTTGTCTGCGGTTTCCACGTGGCATTCATCGCAGCGCACTTCCCGGCCTATATCGACGACATCGGCATCGACGCCAGCTATGCTGGTTATGCCATTGCGATCATTGGCTTTTTGAACATATTCGGGTCCCTTGCCTCGGGCGCTCTGGGGCAGAAACACTCCAAGCCCTACATGCTGACCATCCTCTATCTGTGCCGGTCGATCGCCTTTGCCGCCTTTCTGCTGCTGCCGCAGACCCCGCTTTCCGTATTGCTGTTTTCCGCCGCTTTGGGCTTCCTGTGGTTGTCGACCGTACCGCCGACCAACGCCCTTGTCGCCGTCTTCTTCGGCACAAGACATCTGGGCATGTTGGGGGGCCTGGTGTTCTTCACCCATCAGATCGGCTCGTTCGTTGGCGTCTATCTGGGCGGCTATATGCGCGACGTCTACGGTTCCTTTGACGTCGTGTGGTGGCTCGGTGTGGTGCTGGGCATTGTCGCTGCGATCCTGCACTGGCCGATCAAGGAAGCACCGGTCGAACGACCAGCCGCAAGCGCTGTTTAAGTTGGTATCTTGAAGATCGAACAAGCCTGGCTGCCATGGGCGTAAAGCTTGCCGTTTTCATCCGTCAGCCGCGCCTCGGTGGTGGCAATCTGGCGGCCGGGATGGACCACATGGGCACGGGCAATCAGCCGCCCGGTATGGGGAAATACCGGGCGCACGAAATTCACCTTCAGATCGATCGAGGTCGAGGCATAGCCCGGCGCGCAGGTTGAATGAATACAACAACCAAGGGCCGAATCCAGCAGCGTCGCCATATAGCCGCCGTGGACGGTTCCCATCGGGTTGCAATAATCGGGACCCGGGGTGCCGCAAAAGGCCACCTTGCCCTCTTCGATTTCGAGCATGCGCATGTTCATGGCGCGGCTGATCGTCGGCGCCGGAAACCGGCCTTCCAATATACCGCGCAGATATTCCAGACCCGACATCTCGCGGATCACCGCTGGGTCAGACAGCCCAAATCCAGCCTCGGCTCTGACACCGTCCATCATCTCACTCATGGGTGATTTTCCTTCGTCATCAACCGCCTGACAGCTTTCAACAGGCTCTCCCGTTCGGAGGGAATCTCCAGTCCCCGGGGCCCGTGAATATTGCGCCAGAAAAAGTGCTTTGTCAGTTCAAATCCGGCCTCGATATCCTCCAGAGAGGCGCTTTCAATCCGCGCCAGCTCGCGCTCCAGAAGAAACGACGGCAAGATCAGCATGCGGTCGGCCCAGGGCTGCCCCGCGTCGTGGCTGACGGCCCGGCCGGTTTTCGGTGACACATAGACCAGGTTCTGGCGGCTGCCAGTCGCCGCGCAGGCGGTCAGGTCGAGGCCAAACCCCAGTTCGTCCAACATCGCCAGTTCAAAGCGCACCACCAGTTCAGCGGCGATGTCCGGTTCCTGCAGATTGTCCAGCACGATGGCCAGGGTTTCGAACAGTTCGGCATGGGCATCGCGCTCCGGCAGCAGGCGCAGATGAGATGCCAGCGTCTGCAAGGCGTAAATGCCATGGGCGCTTTCCATCAGCTCGGCTGCCCGCGATTTCAGCGGTTCGATCCGATACTGGCCCAGATGCTCATCCAGCCGCGCCCGCCAGGTGGCCCGCACCGAATTGCCCGGCTGCAGAACCGGGCGCATGGTGCGCGAACGACCACCCTGCACCAGGCCCAGATGTCGCCCACGGGCGCGGGTCATCAATTCGGCAATAACGGTGGTTTCGCCATGCTTGCGGACGCCGAGAACAATTGCCTCATCTGTCCATTCCATGTGTCGGTTCCAACTCGGTTGCGGCTGCTCCGCTATTGCGGAAAGTCCAGCCCCATTTCGCGGTATCTTTCGGGGTCATCCAGCCAGTTTTCGCGCACTTTGACAAACAGAAACAGATGGACCTTGCGGCCCAGCATTTCAGACAGTTCAATGCGGGCAGCCGCGGAGATTGCCTTGATCGTCTCACCGCCTTTGCCAATGACAATTTTCTTGTGGGCAGCGCGCTGAATGTAGATCACCTGATCAATCTTGACGCTGCCATCCTTGCGCTCTTCCCAGCCTTCGACTTCCACATGGGCGGAATAAGGCAATTCCTGATGCAGGCGCAGGA
>JABSRX010000104.1 GCA_013214695.1 Rhizobiaceae bacterium
TCGGATCTGTTGGGTCCGTTGGATCCGTCGGGTCCGTTGGCTCTTCCGGAGCCGTGCCGTTCACTTCAAAGTCTTTGCGCGCCATTCCCGGTTCGCGCCAGTCCAACTCCATCGTGGCGCGGCCGGTATATTCAAAATACTGCGCGACAAGGCTATGAATTCCGGCATCAAGGTACACTGTCGCCGACTTCTCGACATCGCCATGGAGGCCATCGTTCAGTATGATTTGCTGATCGTTAATGGACAGGTTTGAACCGTCGTCGGACTTCAGGAAGAATGTGTACTGACCTGCAACGTCCACTCTGAAGGTGCTGGTGTACTGAGCCGCAAACTTGTCGGTACGGCCACCATTGTAGAAAGCGCCGGTGCCAGCACTTTCCTGGATCTTGGTCAAATCCTCCTGGAAAAGGGGAGTGCCGTCAAAGTCGACCTCGCTCAGCTTCTTGGCGTCGGCCTCGAAATATTCTACCGAAATCTGACCTTCGATTGGGTCCTCAGATACGCCGGGTTCGGTGTACAGGGGCAGGGTTGGTTCAACGCTGATGATCGGCGCTTCCGAAGGGACGCCTTGATCGTCGATGGCGAACAGCATCCAGTTGCCGGCGCCGAGGACATGGGGGTTCTCGGGCAACGAGACCTTTAATTCAGTGCCGCTAACGACCTCGAATTCGAGATCCATGCGGCCTGACTCCATATTCAGAGAGTGGGTCACAGAACCGGTTTTGACCAAAGACAAGCGTGCGATTGTGCTGGTGTCGTCGACCTGGATGGTGATTTCATCGCCTGGCTCAACCGACTCCGGCGCCAGTGTGATGACCGGACGGTCTGCGAGCGTTCCGTCGTCATTGAAGAGATAGTCTGGCCGATAAATTTGAGCGTCCATGAAATCCAGGGTGCCACCCAAGCCGCCGCCACCCATGGACAGAATGGTGCCGTCCGCCAGAAGCAGCGAGGAGGAATGGTACAGCCGCATAACGTCTTCGGCATCGACGACTGTGACTTCACCGCTGAACGGATCAAAGATCACTGACTCGAGGATGGCGTTGTTGATATCTTGGGAGTTGCCAACCTTGGTGCCGCCGTTGATGAGAATGCGGCCGTCGGCCATCACTGTCATATCGGAATTGTTGCGGTCGCCACCCAGAGTGGCAACTTTCTCATATTCAGGTGTGTCGCCATTGATGTCCATGACCCACAGATCACCGACATGGTCCATGATGACGATCTTGCCGGGTTCGAACATGGCTGAAGGTGATGTCACATCCATACGGAATGGCAGTTCGCCGATCTGCCGTATCGAGCCATCGCCTGAAGGATCCATGGCCATGACTTCAAAGGATCCAGCGGCTCCTGGAGTGGCGTTTTGATTGCCGGCGCTGATGGCGAAATAGACAAGTTCGCCCTGATCGTTTTGCCAAACGCGCGGATACCACCAGTTGGTTCCAAGATCGGCATCCTTGGCGCCGTCCAGTGTGCGCCAGCCTTCACCCAAAGTGAAGATCTCGGGTGTGCCGCGCAGGTCGGCATTGCCATTGCCTCCAAAGATGACGGCCTGACCGCTGGAGAGAGAAACCATGGTTGGATAAAAGCGACCGTTTGCCATGTCATTGGCGCTATCGCGGACGAGCGTTTCGTCTGACGTGTCGAAGATCTGGCCGCCCGCTGCACCGGTGCCATTGCCGCCGGCGATCAGTACCTTGTCCGTCCCCGGCAGCACAACGCCAGCGCCGCAGAACATGCGTACCGCATGGCTGGCGCTAAGGATTTCATGCTCGCCGGTTGCAGGATCAAAGATCCCGTATTTCTGTGTGTTGGAGAACGCGTTTCCGTTGCCGTCCCCACCCCAATACAAGACCCGTCCATCTTCCAGCATCACCTGATGGATGCCAATAATGGTCGTGTCAAAAACGTTTCCCCAGTCACCTACAATCGCGTTCACTTTTCCCGCTCCTAGCTCAAATGCGGGCTTTCGTAAGAAGCGTGTCAGAACGGGGGCATTTCCGTATCACTCTGGCACATCCGCTTGCGAAAGCCGGTTTGTGCGGAAGCCGGTCGACATTCTGTTCCAATTCGAAACAGACATGCGACGCGACTTCCGTCATTCACATTTGGTCGCAAAGGGCGTGCCAGTTGGACGCGGTTGTTAGGGTTAGGAAAGTGTTGTTGCTAGAAGGAAGAGGGTGCCGGCCATCGTTTTGCCTTCGACACGGACTCTCAAAACCAGACCTTGCAACTTTGCGTCCAGTCCTGCTGAGCTCCGGGGTCAGCGCATTTGGCGCAGATGGTCCGCGATGACGGCTTTGAGCTCCAATCCTTCAACATCCTCAAATGCAAGGTCTTCGGTGCCGAGATAGGCTTTCTGGTTGATCGCCGTCCAAGCGTTGACGGCCAGTCGGTATGTCTTATTGGCGTGGAGGTCAACTTCGGCAACGTGAACATAATCACCGCTGCGCTGCTCAATCCCAGTGGCCGCGAACTGATTGGTCCGGGCGAGCATCATGGCGAGTTGTTTTCCAGCGACATTGGCCACCTTCAATCCACCGCCGAAACGCACGAACGCATCGAAGTCGTAGCGGGTCAGCGGGCCTTTTGAGAGGGGTGCACCGAAAGTCGTGTGCCCGAGCATGGCAAGATCTGCCTGCGCGGCTCGGCGCACCGCTTCGGTGGCAACGAGAATTGAACGATGCATATTAAGCGACTGCGGAATCTCGGCAATCACTTCGCGATCTTCGCCGGTCAGATTTGCCGTCTTTTGCTCGGCAATCATCTCGGCCAATGCAGCGTCACCGGCATCTGCACCTGCGGCGATCGTCTCAGCGTTGTATTGCGTTTGAACCCCGTCAGAGCTCTTGTTGAGGCCTAGGATCCCGACTTTTGTTCCCCAACTGGCGCCGTGAAAGTAACGCACATTGCCATGTACCAAATCAAAATCAAGATGGTCGTGTGCGCCCTGAATGACGGTGCTGGCGGGGAGCGAGTCGATGAATTTCTTGTCCGCCGCCAAGCCCGCATGGCTCATGATCAGCTTCAAGTCGGCATCACCCATGGCGTCCGCGAACGTGTCTTTGACGTAGGCCGGTGTGTTTTGAAAAAGCAACTTGTCACGGACTTCCTGGCGATAGACAAATTGGTTTGTTGCTGCGAGGCCCATAAGGCCAACCTTGATGCCGCCCAATTCAAGTTGATGGGCCACCGGCGCATAGAGTCGATCGGTGCGTTGATCGATCAGATTGGAAATCACACGAATGCCGCGTTTTTCGGCGCGCGCGATGAATTCTGTTGGATCGTCGAGAATGGCCGTTTCGTGGTTGCCGATATTGATCACCACCGGCATTTCTTTGGCCAGAGTGTCAAGCATCGCCCAATCCGCCGCGCCATCGGAGCGCAGGCAAACGACATTGCCCCGCTCAAAGACGTCGCCATTGATCAACAGCGCTGATGGTGCATTGGCCTGTTGGCGCAAGCTGCGGATCGTCGAAAGCAAGTTAGGCAGTCGGGCGTAAGGGGCGTGGAGGTCTGAGATGGTGAGCAAAACTGCGTCTGGCTTCGTCTGAGCGAACAGATTGGTGGGCAACAGCGAACTGGTCGTCGCTGCCGCGACCAGTGAGCCGGCTGCTTTGAGCATGAGGCGGCGGTCAATAACGAAATCCTGTTTGGGCATTGCTGGCTCGATTCCCCGTTTTTGCGTTTTGTCGACACTGGACGTTACAGGCTTATGACATTGGCGCCGTGTGGGATGTGTGGAATGGCACGTGTAGATAACACTGTCGTCGCCGCCGCCGTCGCCATCGCCGCCGCGGCTTGATCCAGATCAAGGAAGCGGGGCCGGAACGATGTGACGTTTTCTGCCACGATCTGGAGGAGTTATGACCGACCATCCCGGCTTTGATTATCACATCGACATTCCCGGCACGACGCTCTTCGACGGCGCGATGGCGATGAAGGGCTATGCGCTGAACAAGATGTGCTATTCGTTCAACCGCAAGGAATGCCGAGACGCTTTTGTTGCCGATGAGGAAGCGTATATGGCGAAATTCCAGCTATCCGACGCGCAGAAGCAGTCGGTGCGCGAGCGCAATATCCTGGCCATGATCGATGCTGGCGGGAATATCTATTACCTGGCCAAACTCGCTGGGATCTTCAAGCTGGGCGTCCAGGATGTCGGCGGTTTGCAGACCGGGCGAACCACCGAAGAATTCAAAGACTATTTGCAGAGTCAGGCATAGGAAGGCGCATCATGGCAACGATTCTGGGCGGTATCACCACAAGCCATATTCCGGCGGTTGGAAACGCCATTGAGAACGAACTCTACAATGATCCGTATTGGAAACCCTTTTTTGATGGCTATCCAGAGGTGCACAGCTGGATCAAGCAACATAAGCCTGACTACGTCATCAACATCTACAATGATCACGGTCTGGGTTTCTTTCTGGACCGCATGCCGACATTCGCCATCGGCGCGGCCCATGAATATCTCAACGAAGATGAGGGCTGGGGGCTGCCATCGCTTGACCCGTTTCCCGGAGCACCGGAACTGTCGTGGCACATTATCGAAAGCATGGTGGCAGATGAGTTTGATATTACTTCCTGTCAGGAATTGGCCGTTGACCATGGATTTGTTGTGCCGATGCAGCTGTTCTGGCCCGGAGCGCCTAACAACAGCGAGATGCCGCGCGCTGTGCCGATCAGCGCCAACACGGTTCAGCATCCGATCCCGACACTGAAGCGGGCACTGGATTTTGGACGGGCTTTACGCAAAGCGCTGCTGAGTTTTCCAGAAGACGCAAAGATCGTGGTTTTGGGAACTGGTGGGTTGAGCCATCAGTTGGACGGCGAACGGGCCGGGTTCATCAACAAGTCGTTCGATCTCTATTGCCTTGAGAACATCGTGCACAACCCCGATGAGCTGACTAAGATCACGCGGCAGGAATTGGTCAAGAATGCCGGCGCTCAAGGCACTGAATTCCTGATGTGGATGATGATGCGGGGGGCTCTGGGCGATCAGGTTACCGAGATCACCCGAAACTACCATATACCCATTTCCAATACGGCCAGCGGGACGCTGCTGCTGGAATGTGCGGCCTAAGCGCCGATTTCCCCTCAAACGGAACAAGATTGCGCTGAAATGCGCTGCTTGGGTGATTTTTGTCTGTCTCGTGATCTGTGAGAGTTGCTGGTTTCTGTGTTTCAGCCGTTGAGCGCGGTATTTTGGGACCAGTGATAATCAAACGTGGGTCTCTCATGTCTTATTCAAAAATCTCAGGCATTTTGGTTGCCTCTTCAGTCGCCATGTCAACTTCTGCAATGGCTGCCGGTGGTCCGCTGGTCAGTGTTGATTGGCTCAGCGCCAATCAAAACGCCGTCGATATCATCGATGTGCGCTCCAAGATCGGTCTCAAGGACGGTCAGGGTTATGCCGCTGGACATATTTTAGGCGCGGTTCAGGCTGACTATCTGCAGGCCGGTTGGCGCACGGCGCGTGATGGCGTTGTTGGCGTGTTGCCGGAAACTTCTGCGCTGGAAGCTCTGCTGAGCAGTCTGGGCGTCGCCAATGGCGATCATGTCGTTCTGGTCTCATCGGGCAATACTGCAACGGATTTCGGCTCAGCCGCCCGTGTCTATTGGACCTTGAAACAGCTGGGTCATGACAAGGTCTCGATCCTTGAGGGCGGACAAAAAGCCTGGGAAGCGGCCGGCAAATCTTTGTCAACCACGGCTGTTGTTCCACAGCCTGCGACCTACAAGGCCAATGTGGTCGCCAAGCTCAACGTTTCGCTGGAAGAGGTCAAGGCAAACTACCGTTCGAGCGATGTCCAGGTTTTGGACGGTCGCCCGGTCAAGCAATATGTCGGTGACGCGAAACACCCAAAAGCAGCACGCGCCGGACGCATTCCGCAGTCGGTCAATTTGGACAACCACAATTTCTTCAAGAAGGACTCGGCGTCTTTGCTGAACAAGGCGGCTCTGACCAAAATCGCCAGCGTCGTGTCCGACGACAAACCGGTAATTTCCTACTGCAATACCGGTCATTGGGCGTCGACCAACTGGTTCGTTTTGAGCGAACTTCTGGGTAAGAAAAATGTCCGTGTCTATGACGGGTCCATGGTCGAATGGAGTGCCAAGAAAGAGCTGCCAATCGCCACCGGTGAATCGGCCACAAACTGAGTCGGCCACAAACCAAAACGAATGCAATCAAAGAGGGGCTGCCCACGCGTGGGTGGCCCCTTTTTCATTCCGAGCAGTCACGGATAGGGCGTGGATTGCCGTAGTTGCGCCTTGTCATGATTTTTACAGTTTCTGCTTTGTCAGCGTTTGGATTTTGACAACTTCACCGCGCACAGGGGGCAACAGAGGCTTCGACCTTGACCCTGCAGACCTGATCCGGCAGAGGAAGGCCGATTTATTCCAAGTTCGAAAGTTGATCCGCCCATGACTATCGCCCGCATCAATGTCGGTGGCCTTCAAGTCGCTCAAAATTTGTATGATTTCATCAATCAGGAAGCCATGCCTGGCACCGGAATGGACCCGGCTGAATTCTGGCAGGCATTTGGTCAGATCGTTGCTGATCTGGCGCCGAAAAACGCGGCTTTGCTCGCCAAGCGCGATGCCCTGCAGCAGCAGATCAACGCCTGGTACAAAGACAATACCGGCAAATTTTCCGATATGGATGTGTATGAGAACTTCCTGCGGGATATCGGCTATATTGTGCCCGAAGGTGCGGCTTTTGAAGTCGCGACACAGAACGTCGACGCGGAAATCGCCGACGTTGCAGGGCCGCAGCTTGTGGTGCCGATCACCAATGCACGCTATGCCCTGAATGCGGCAAATGCGCGCTGGGGTTCCCTGTATGATGCGCTGTACGGCACGGATGCCATTCCAGAAGACAACGGCGCCGAACGTGGTGGTTCGTTCAACCATGTGCGTGGTGATCAGGTGGTTGCCTGGGCGCGTACATTCCTGGATCAGTCTGTGCCACTGGCGACAGGCAGCTGGGCAGATGTGACGGCCATGACCATTAATGCGGGCCAACTGGCGCTGCAGCTGGATGGCGGTGCATCCACTGGCCTTGCCGATGCTGCTCAGTTCGTCGGCTACGCAGGTGATACAGCTGCGCCGACCAACGTATTGATGCAGAAAAACGGACTTCATCTGGATGTGGTGATCAACGGTGACAGCCCCGTCGGTGCGCGTGACAAGGCCAATATCGCTGATGTGGTGATTGAATCGGCGGTCACCTCAATCATGGACAACGAAGACTCGATCGCGGCTGTCGATGCTGAAGACAAGGTTGTGGCCTACCTCAATTGGCTTGGTCTGATGAAAGGCGATCTCGTCGATACCTTCGAAAAAGGCGGTCAAATGATGACCCGCCGCCTGAACGCACCTCGCCTCTATACGGCGGCAGACGGATCACCGCTGGAGCTCAAGTCCCAGGTGTTGATGCTGAACCGTAATGTCGGCCACCTGATGACCAACCCGGCAATTTTGCTGGAAGATGGCAGCGAGGTTCCAGAAGGCATCATGGATTGCATGATGACAGCCCTGTGCACAGTGCACGATATTGGACGGGGCGATATGGCTGGCCGACGGGCCAATTCAGCCAAGGGTTCGATGTATATTGTGAAGCCTAAAATGCACGGCCCGGAAGAGGTGGCATTTGCCTCTGAGATCTTCGGACGCGTTGAGGATGCGCTTGGTTTGGCCCGCAATACCTTGAAAATGGGCATTATGGACGAGGAACGCCGCACAACGGTGAACCTGAAGGAATGTATTCGTGCGGCTTCAGAACGCGTGGTGTTCATCAATACAGGCTTCCTGGATCGCACCGGCGACGAAATCTTCACGTCGATGGAAGCTGGTCCGATGATCCGCAAGGGGGATATGAAGCAGTCGTCCTGGATTGCGGCATACGAAGACTGGAATGTTGATATCGGCCTGGAGTGCGGACTTCAGGGCCGTGCCCAGATCGGTAAGGGCATGTGGGCGATGCCTGATTTGATGGCGGCCATGCTGGAGCAGAAGATCGGCCACCCCAAGGCTGGTGCCAACTGCGCATGGGTGCCAAGCCCAACCGCGGCGACCCTGCATGCCACGCATTATCACCAAGTCAGCGTACAGCAGATCCAAGAGGGGCTGAAATCCCGTAACCGCGCCAAGCTGAGCGACATTCTCTCGGTGCCGGTCGCGGAGCGTCCCAACTGGCCCGCTGAAGATATCCAGAGCGAACTGGACAACAATGCCCAGGGCATCCTGGGCTATGTTGTACGCTGGGTTGATCAGGGCGTTGGTTGTTCAAAAGTCCCAGATATCAACGATGTAGGCCTGATGGAAGACCGTGCGACGCTGCGCATTTCCAGCCAGCATATGGCCAATTGGCTGCACCATGGAATCGTCGATGAAGAGCAGGTCATGGCGACGATGAAGAAGATGGCTAAAGTTGTCGACGGCCAGAATGCAGGTGATGCACTCTATGAGCCAATGGACGGCAATTGGGATACGTCGATTGCGTTCAAGGCGGCCTGTGACCTGGTCCTGGAAGGACGTAAGCAACCAAGCGGCTATACCGAGCCGATCTTGCACCGCCGCCGTCTGGAGAAAAAAGCGCAGGCGTAAGCCGCCGCTTTCTTTCTGCCGTTTGGCAGCGAAATTTTGCTTTTCAGTTTGGCCAGCCTTGTTAGATTGGCCAAATTGCCTCGCTTATTGAGGCCCGGGAGAAGCTAAAATGAGCCAGTTGGCCTATCGGGATTGGGTTCCCGAATTATGTGAAAAGCGCGTGCAGGATCTTGCCGAATGGACCAGTTTGGCGAGCAGCGAATTGGTGGACAGCCGTATTGGCGAACTGGTGCAGCAAAATCAGCAAATCCATGAACGCGATTGCTTCAATCTCAATCCGGCGACAAATGTGATGAACCCAAAGGCCGAAGCCGTACTGTCGGCTGGCATCGGTTCACGGCCGTCACTTGGTTATCCTGGCGATAAATATGAAATGGGGTTGGAAGCGATTGAAGAGATCGAAGTGATTGCCGCTGAGCTCTGCGCCAAGGTGTTTGGTGCGTGCTACGCTGAAATTCGCGTCGCTTCTGGTGCCATGTCCAATCTCTACGGGTTTATGGCTGTCTGTCGTCCGGGCGACTCAATAATCGTACCGCCGGGTTCGGTTGGTGGCCATGTGACTCATCATCAAGGCGGATGTGCCGGGCTGTATGGATTGAAGATCCACGAAGCCCCGGTGAATGCTGACGGATACACGGTAGACCTGCAGGGGCTTGCCGACTTGGCAGGTGAGGTGAAGCCCAAGCTGATCACGATTGGCGGCAGTCTCAATCTGTTTGCCCATCCGGTGGCGCAGATTCGCGAAATTGCCGACACCTGCGGTGCCAAGGTGCTGTTTGACGCAGCACATCAATGCGGCATCATTGCCGGCAAAGCATGGCCCGATCCCTTGGAACAGGGTGCCCATTTGATGACTATGAGCACCTATAAGAGCCTGGGTGGTCCGGCCGGCGGTTTGATCGTCACCAATGATGCAGAAATTGCTCAGAAGCTCGATGTGATCGCCTTTCCCGGCATGACAGCCAATTTTGACGCGGCGAAATCAGCCGCCCTCGCTTTGACAATGCTGGATTGGTGCGAGTTCGGGCAGGACTACGCCAAAATCATGGTCGATTTGTCCAAGTCGTTGGCAGAGGCGCTGAGCGCGCGCGGTCTGCCTGTTTTTGGCAGTGATAGAGGATTTACGCGCTCTCATCAGTTTGCCGTTGAGGCAAAGGCTTTTGGGGGAGGGCAGGCCGCATCGAAGACCCTTCGCAAGGCCGGTTTCCTGGCTTGCGGTATTGGACTGCCGATTGACCCCGTCGAAGGAGATCGCAACGGGCTGCGGATAGGCACGCCGGAACTGGTGAGGTGGGGCGTTGCGCCGACCGATGTTGACCGGCTGGCGGATCTGATCGTGCGTGGATTGACGGGAAATCGTCCTGAAGATCTCGCGCAAGAAGTGGCCGAATGGCGCTCAGAGTTTGCGGAACTGCATTACATCCGCAGGTAAGCAGGAAGTTTCGTACGTAAGGGTACGGGCGCAATTGACAGAACTGCGCCCGTGTCCCGTGAGGCTATGGACGCCAGTATGTGAAGTGATCCTGAACTTCCGCCCGATCATACATGCCGCGCATGTCGATCAGAGGTGCCTTACGCACAGCGAGTGTTTCCAGTGTTGGCAGATCCAACTGTTGGCGAAACACCGAATGGCACAGGGTTACGATGATGGCATCGTAGACCTCGCCTTCAAAAATATCGTCGAGAATGGTCGATCCACGGCCCCCTTCAAAGTGGTCATCATCGGCAACGGGATCGAAGTTGAAAACTTCGGCGCCTTGGGCCCAAAGGTAGTCCATCAGTTTGAAAGTTTTGGAGTTTCTCGTATCCGGGCAGTCTTCTTTGAAACTGCGGCCAAGCACGAGAACGCGCTTACCGGAAATCGACTGGCCATTCGCTTCCCATAATTCTTCCAGTTTTTCGGCCAGGAAGTAGGGCGTCTGCTCATTAACCGAACGTCCGGCCGCAACCAGATCCATCGACAGGCCATGGCGGCGACCGGCATCGACGAGATAGTAGGGATCCACCGCGATACAGTGGCCGCCAACCAGTCCGGGTCGGTAATTGTGAAAGTTCCACTTGGAACTCGCTGCAGCAATCACGTCACTGGCGCGGATGCCCATCTTGTCATACAGCGCCATCAATTCATTCATCAGCGCGATGTTGACGTCACGCTGGGTGTTTTCGAGAATTTTGGCCGCTTCCGCCACGCGAATGCTGGCTGCAGGAAACAGTCCTGCGCGCACCACTCTTGCGTAAAGCTGTGCCAGAAAATCCGTTACAACCGGCGTCGAACCAGCAACGATCTTTTTGATATCGCTTAGTCTTCTGGTTGGATCTGCCGGGTTGATGCGTTCCGGCGAATATCCCAGATAAAAGTCGACACCTTCTTTGAGGTCTGAAATCTCCTCCAGAACCGGCAGGCATTTGTCTTCGGTTGTGCCGGGGTCAACGGTGGATTCGTAAACCACTACCGATCCAGCCTTCATGTGCTGTGCCACCGAACGCGATGCGGCCAGCAAAGGTCCGTAGTCTGGCCGGTTGCGGCTGTCGACGGGCGTTGGCACGCAGATCAAGATGACGTCGGCCTCGGCCAGCACGGAAGGGTCCGTGGAAAATTCCGCTTTGGCGAGTGCAAGTTCGGTCCCGCTGACCTCGCCGGTACGGTCGAAGTTGGTTTTTAATTCGTCTATTTTCTCAGCATCAATATCCAGACCAATTGCCTTGCTTGCCGCTGAGAAGCCGCAGACCAGCGGTAAGCCGACATATCCAAGACCCACGACAGCAACACGTGCTGTGGCCGGGTCTGGCAGTTCGATTGGTTGTTGTGTGAGAAGTCGCAGATTGTTTTGTCCAGCGGATTGCGCAGCATCATGCGCGCCAAATGCTGGCACAGCTAAATTGGCATTGATTTTCATAATCGCCCTTGTGCCCCCTAGTTAGGCGCTCATCTTTGGGGGCAGGGCATTTAAGAATGGTAATCAGCACCTCTTCAATTGCTTCATGGTTAACAAATTCCTAGCCCCGCTCAGCGGGCCGAATTTGTTTAGCTTTTGTTATCCATCTGCACAAAAACAGGGCAAATATTGGCTTAATCGCGTCGTGACAATTGTCTTTTTACGTTCCCGTTAACCAACTGGACATGGCTGCAGAGTCTTATGGCCGACGGTTGCTGATCAACGCAGGGGTTGACCAGACCGAACACAAGGGCACCGGGGCAATCCGTGTGTAGGGCGCATAATGCTAGCAATAGCATCCATAGAATGGCTGTTTGGCCTGCTGGTTCTGATCGTTTTCACGAACAGATATGTCTATGGGTCTATCCTGCGTTTGGCCGACCGCCGCACCGTTAAAGAACATAATGTCGATCCACCGGAATGGCCGCGGGTGGGTATTGTCGTGCCTGTTTTCTGCGAAGGCGACAGCGTGCTGCAAACGGCCGAGTCCTTTGCTGCCATCGATTATCCCCGCGACAAACTCCGGGTTCTGTTTATCGACGACGTATCGACCGACGATACGTACGCCTATCTGCAACAGGCTTGTGCCAAGCATCCGTGGATGGATCTGACGCAGAATCCGCACAATATGGGCAAGCGGTTGGGCATCAAGAATGCCGTCGAGACCATGGATGTTGATCTGGTCATGTCTGTCGACAGTGACGTCATCGTCGAGCCCAACGTTGTTCGCGAACTGACCCGACATATGTATTCTACCAATGCTGACGCCGTCGGTGGCTGCGTCTTCGTCGCCAATGCCAAGGAAACCTGGCTGACCCGCATGCAGGCGGTAAAGTATTGGATTGGCTACCAATTCTTGAAAAATGTCGAAAACGCCTACAGCCATGTCATGTGTCTGTCAGGCTGTCTGACACTCTATAAGCGCGAAGTGCTGCTCGACGTCGATCCGGAACTGGTGAGCCGCACATTCTTGGGCGATGAAGTCAAATACGGTGAAGACCGTTTCTTGACCCGCAAGATCGTTGAGCGCGGATATAAAACTCGGCTGTGCTTTACGGCGCGTTGCTTCACCAAGGCACCGGTCAATATGGGCAGCTATCTGAACCAGCAATTGCGCTGGCGGCGTTCCAACATGATCGATCTGATCACAGCGCTCCCGCACCTGTACAAGTTCAATCTATTTGTATTGGTGCACTACCTCTCCATGGGGGCTTTGCTGTTTTTCTATCCGCTGTTCTTGCTCGCAAAAACAATGGAACTGCAGTTTGCGTTGCCAATGATCTGGCACGCGGCAATGGTGACCTGTTTTGCCGTTTGTTACGAGTTCAGCAAACACACGCTGCCGGAATTCGCTCAAACCTCAGGGCTTTGGTTCATTGCCATGGCGGCCGTTTTCCCGGTGGTTTACCTGACCATGACGCCACTGGGCATGTTCACCCTGGGGACGACCTCCTGGGAGACGCGCGGGGCAAGTGCGGGTGCCAATGAGGCCGGACGCGGCCAAATGGGTGATAACGTGAAATCGTTGGGGGGGACTGCATGAGTTCAGAAATCCTCGACAACATCGCCTATCTGCGGGCCGCAGAAAGCCCGGTGCACACCCTGTTGGTCGGTTCCTCGTTGGGGTCGGCCAGCGGGTTGTTTCAGCGCAAGATTGAAGTTGTGCGGTGTGAGCATGCCAAGGACTTTGAATCGGGCTTGGAGCTTATGCTTTCGCAAGCCAAGGAACGCCCGTTCGACTGCGTCATGGTGGATGCGCGCAAGCTTGCTGACGGCGACAACCAGTCTTCGCGAAAAGTGCTTCGCATGGCATCGTCCGACGCCTTTGGGCAGTTGGTCGTTCTAGCCAATGAGCATAATCGTGCAGACTATGAGGATATGCTCGGCGTTACCAAGGTGCTGGTGGATCCGGTGCAACCCATCGATATTGTAAAGACGATTGTCGATGCCGCGCCGCAAACAAAGCTAGTGCCCCAGCAAGAGGACGTCGAAGCTGGCGAACCGTCGTCGCCCTCGCCGACCGCGCCGTCTCTGGCTCCCAAACAGGATGATCTGGCTGGAGACCGGGAAGACGTTCGATCTGATGATATTGTTCCTACGTCAACGCGGGAAGAGGGGCTGACCTGGTGGACGCTTCCTGGCAACACCAACGAACTGAAAGACAAGATTTCGCCGGCGTTGAACGAGTTGGGCAAAATCGATCAGGGGGTTTGGCAGAAATTCGTGCCCCTTGTCAGCTTCGTTTACAAGAAGCTGGCCATCACGCTGCTGAGCGCGCTGTTCCTGACATTTGTCGCTTACGGAGCGATGATCGTTTTCTTCCTGAGCAACGACAATTGGTCGATGCCCTTCCAGTTGTCGCGCGGGCACGTGCTTGTCGAGAAGATCGAGCGCGATCTCTCGTCTCTCAATCTGCGGCGCAATCAGTTGCGTCAGGATCTGACCGCTGCAACGGCCGAGTTGAAGAACGCCGAACGCGCCAAAAGAGATGGCGCGCTGCAACTGCTTTTGACGAAGCGTACAGTCGAACAGGAAATTCGCTCGATCGATGCCGAGCGCCAAGAAATTCTGAATCAGATTGCTCGCCAGAACAAAATCGTGAGTGATTTCAGACGTCTGTCGTCGGGAAAGAACCCTGGAAAGGATCTGCAGAAGCGCTACGAAAAGCGTTTGATCACCAAATCCGAGCTCAATCGCAGCACGTTGGCGGTGTTGGAGACGATGCATCGCCTGGCGGCTTTCGAAGGAGAGATCGCCACCAAAAAGCTGGAAGTGGCCCGTCACGATAACAGCCTGGCGTTCCTCAACTCGTTGTTGGTGGAGATCAAGAAGCCGGAAATTCATTCGGTACAGGCGGCAAATTCGGATCTGGCACCATTGGCGCGGGATGTGATCACCAACAAAACGCAGATTGCGTCAGCCGAAACCGCTTTGGAATCGGCGCGGTTGCGCAGTGATCAGCTGGAAAACTCCTACGACGTCATTTCAGCAAACTTGCATTCCTTGCAGCAGACACCAGCTGCGCGGGCCCTGAAAGCGCCGGTGACCGTGCTGTTTGTGCCTTACGATAACGCGGACAGCGTGGAGACGGGTGATCCACTTTATAGTTGCATGCTGACGATCGTCTTCTGCTCCCGTGTGGGCGAGGTCGGCAAGGTGATCGATGGTGAAACCACGGCGGTGCATCCGCTGTTCTCCAAGCCGATGCGCGGTATTTTTGTTGAAGCGGATTTTGATGCGGCCGGACTGGCTGAAACGGAATTGGTCCACGCTGGATCAGCTCCATTGTTGTTCTGAGTATTGAGTAAAGGCTGCCAAAATAGGCGGCAACAGAGTGGGCGTGAGTATGCTGGGAAAGATCAAAGTTAGCAGGGACAGGACATCTGGTGGTCGGAGTCTGACCAGCACCCACGTGATGGTCCTGGTGCTGTGTTCGGTTCTTGCCAGTGGATGCACAGGGCAAAAGCTGGACAATCCATTCGCCAAACTCGGTCTTGGCAAGAAGTCAGAGCTTGAGGCCACAGATCCTGGACTCGACCCCACAAAAACCGCGTCCATTGCCACCAAGAGCCCTTTTGAACTCGAAGCGGATGCAGTTGAAGAAGACGGTAAAGAGATTGGTCCTTTTCCCAAGGGCAGTCTTAAAAACAATCCAGACTGGCCCTGGGTCGATGGTACCGTGACGGGTTCCGTTGAGCCCAGCATTTCATCTGAAGGCGAAGGACGGAGCAAGCTGGAACGCATTGCCAATACGGTATCGGCGTCTTGTCGACGTATTTTGGCCGAAGCCGGCATCGAAACCACCATGCTGCGCTCACCGACACTGAATGGCAGCGTCAATTCCGACGAAGATCTTAGCTTGGGCGCAAGTTATGACCTTCTGGATTTGCATCGGGCGAACTTAACCGAGGAATTGGCGGCCGTGCGATGCGCGCGCGATGACGCCGCAGCCAAACTCGCGCAATTGTTGGTCACAAGCAGCCATTCGCACAGCCAGGCTGGCTATCGGGCCAAGGCTGACCATCTGAAGGCCAGCAGTGCAGAGATTGCTTCCATCAAGCGGGACATCGACACCGGGTTGGAAGAGGGGGACCTCACCGTGTTTCGCGCAACCGCGCTGCGTCAAGGATTGAGAAACCTGGAATCTGAAGCCGCGCGGGCTGAGGGGGAAGCCAATAAGCGCCACATCGTGCGTCGTATTCAAGGCCAGTCTTACAAGGATCTTGATACCCGTTTGGCTGAAGCCGAGCAGCGCATGCAGGAGATCGAAAGCAAGATGCGCAGTTCCGATGGTCTGAAGTTCAAGACCAGTATTGGATATTCAAAGCGTGGCGAAGGCAGCGATGACGTCACCATCAGTCAAGACGGTGAAGTCACGGCGAAATTTTCCGTAGCCGTTCGTCTGGGGGCTTATTCGCCTCGCCGATATGAGTTGGAAGATATTGCGTTGAGGGCGCGTTCGGAGGCGTTGCATGAAACCAATCGCGGACTTTTGTGGCGTTCGCAAGAAGCTGCGCGCGTCAACAAAACGGTTGTCGGTAGTCTGCAGCAACAGCGTGCCAAACTGATGACTGCATTGTCCGCGGCGCAGGAAAATGCCCGCGCCGGCGCAGGTGGCGATCAGTCAGAATTGCTTGATGCTGCCTTGAGGGGCCGTATTGAAGTGGTGCGATTGAGTGCAGAACTGGCCGCCATGAATGCTACATTTGCCGATTCAGGCTATCTGAACCAAAAGCTCACATTCCAGCGCTAGCTGCGCCGCGCGCTTACTATCTATTTGACAAAATTTGGCGGCAAAAGTCTCCGCCGGATTAGGCAGCGCTGGCGTTTTCTAATGAGGTCAACAGGCTATAAATGGCATCCGGATCGGTCGAAGTTCGGATGCTCGAGAGTGTCGACTGATTGCGCAAAATACGGGCGACACGCGACAGTGCTTTCAGGTGATCTGCACCGGAACCGACCGGTGCCAGCAGCATGAAAACGATATCCACGGGCTGATCATCGACCGCTTCAAAGGCAACCGGCTTGTTAAGGTGGGCAAACACACCGACCATGCGGTCCATGCCTGTCAGTTTAGCGTGTGGAATGGCAACGCCGTTTCCGACGCCTGTTGAGCCGAGCTTTTCACGCTCCAGAAGGCTCTCGAAAATCGCGTGGCTCTCAATGCCGGTGCGCAGCGCACCTGCTTCGGCGAGTTCCTGCAGCAACTGCTTCTTGGAGCTCGGCTTGAGGTTTGCTAGCACACCATCTGGATCAATTATCTCGTTGATATCCATGATCTTCTTTCCAAGGCGGCAGGCGCTCTGCCGATCCGAAATCTGTACTGTTGCGGCTGATTATTCTTTGGCAGCGGAAGGGTCGACCCAACCGATATTGCCGTCAGAACGGCGGTAAACAACGTTGACTTCGCCGTTCGAGGCATTTTTGAAGACGTTGACCGGCTCATCCATCAATTCCAACTGCATGACGGCCATGGCAACGGTCTGAGTGCGCACAGAGATTGAGCTTTCTGCAACAACCAGCGGGGCAAAGTCTTCGGCGATTTCTTCGTCTTCCGCCGGTGTCGACATAACCGAATAAGCGACGGCGGCCTGCTCGGCTGCATTGCTGCCCAGATGGTGGTCTTTGAGCTTACGCTTGTAGCGACGAAGACGCTTTTCAATGCGCTCAGCAGCCCGGTCAAAACTGGCATGGGCATCGGCTTCCCGCGCGCTGGTTTGCAGCGTCACGCCCGAGTCGAGGTTCAGCAGGCAGTCGCACAGGAAAAAAGCACCCTGCTTTTCCATGGTGACATGTCCGTTGAAACCATGACCGAAATACTTGTCCACCGCATCGTTGATGCGGTCCTCGATCTTGCCCTTCAGACTGTCACCGATATCCATGTGTTTGCCTGAAATTCGAAGAGTCATTGAATAGTATCCCTGGTCTCGCGGCGAAAGTTGGTCAGCACTTCCGGCATTTTGGTCTCAGCCGGTCACACAAATATGGACCCGCCTGCGGAGTTTACAACTTTGTTCAGTTCTGATGGAAGCTTGACAAATTGGTTTTTACACAATGCGGCTGACATAAATTGCCGGTCAGTCGCTACTTGGCGGGTTGGTATTGCGCCTTGGAGTAAAAGTCAATGCGAGAGTTCGATCGCTCTTTCCGATGACGACTGTTCGCTCACTGCGCCGGCTGCTGCAAAAGCCCGCTTTTCCCTGCGCCTTTGCACGGAGGAGGGGATCTGCATGGCGTCGCGGTACTTGGCGACCGTACGGCGGGCAATTTCAATTCCATCGCTTTTCAACGCGTCGACAATGGCATCATCGCTCAGAACAGTTTTGGCAGTTTCTGCATCAATCATCGACTTGATCCGGTCGCGAACCGACTCTGAGGAATGATTTGCTCCCTCACCCGTACTGCTCAAGCCAGTGGTGAAAAAATATTTCAACTCAAACAGGCCACGTGGGGTCAGCATATACTTGTTGGAAGTGACCCGACTGACGGATGATTCGTGCATTTCGATCTCATCGGCAACCATTTTCAGGGTTAGCGGGCGCAAATGACGTACCCCATGAACCATGAAGGCGTCCTGCTGTTTGACGATTTCACGGGCCACCTTGAGGATGGTCTGAGCCCGCTGATCCAGACTCTTGGTCAACCAATGGGCCGTCTGCATGCAATCGGACATGAATTCCTTTTCATCAGGCGTGCTCAATTTGCCGCCAACCTCAGAAACGTAGGAATTATTGATCAACACTTTGGGCAGTGTTTCACTGTTCAACTCGATGTGCCAGGATCCGTCATTGGCCTCTTTGACAAAGACATCGGGAACGATGTGCTGGACGGGGACACTTTCGTAAGTTGTGCCCGGCTTTGGGTCAAGTGCCTGAATTTCAAGCAAAATATCTCCCAGGTCCTCGATATCGAGATTGCATAGCGACTTCAGCGTGTCGAAATCGCGCTTTGCCAGAAGATCCAGATTGCTCAAAACCGTTTTCATCGCCGGATCGAAGCGATCCTTTTCGATGAGTTGCAGGCTGAGGCATTCAACCAGGTTGCGTGCACCGACACCGACAGGTTCGAAACTCTGCACAACTCGAAGCGCCTTTTCGCAGGTCTCTTCCGTGCATCCAAGACGTTCGGCAATGGCGCTCAGTTCGATGCGAAGATAGCCGGCTTCATCAAGGTTATCGATGATATCTGTAGCCACCTTGGAGACTTCAATCGACTGTCCGGCAATCGACAGCTGGGCGATCAGTTTGTCGCGCAAGGTCTCAAGGGCTGCCGTGTAGTCGGCAATTGACTGATCATGGACGGACGCGGCGCCGGAAAGCTGCAAGCCGCCAGAACCGATGCGGCTGTCGTATTCTTCCTTGGATTTGGCGTTGTCCTGCACCGAGGCGCGGTAATCCTGCTCATCCGGATAAACGTTCTCAATACTCGTGCCGAGATTTTCGCTAAGCGATTTGGCGCTGGTTTCCAGTTCCGTCTGACCGGTCAGGTCAGCTGGGGCTCCCCCTTCGATCTGACTGTCGCCAGCGGGGGGGGAGGATGCGATTGACCCTTCACCGCGATCCTGATTGTTGATTTCGAGAAACGGATTCTTCTCCATCTCGGCTTCGACAAAGGCGGCAAGTTCTATATTGGACAGGGCCAGCAGCTTAATCGACTGACTAAGCTGTGGTGTCATCACCAGGCTTTGGCCCTGGCGCATCGCTAATTTTTGAGCAAATGCCATACTCGAACTTTCCCCGACCTACTCAATTGGAACCGAAATCCTTCGGCAAACCGTCATTTCTCTGTAGGAAGCGCTCCCCTTGGCAATTTTCATGCCAAACTACCTTACTTGGGGAAACGATAGCAAGGTCGAGAGACTAAAGTGTAAATTGGTCGCCCAAATAAAGCCGCCGAACGTCAGGATTGTTAACAATCTCTTGCGGATGGCCGTGGGTGAGGACCTGGCCAGAGGCGATGATATAGGCGCGGTCGATCAGATCCAGCGTCTCGCGCACATTGTGATCGGTGATCAAGACGCCGATGCCGCGGCGGGTCAGATGCCGGACCAGGTCCTGGATGTCACCGACAGCGATGGGATCAACGCCGGCAAACGGCTCATCAAGCAGCATGAAGGCGGGTTTGGAAGCCAAGGCACGTGCAATTTCCAACCGACGACGCTCTCCACCGGACAATGCAATTGAAGGTGATTTGCGCAGATGGGTTATTTTGAATTCATCAAGCAGCGAATCCAGCTGGTATTCGCGCTCTTTCTTACTCTTTTCAACGACTTCCAATACCGCCTTGATATTGTCTTCGACGCTCAGGCCTCGGAAAATCGACGCTTCCTGGGGCAGGTATCCAATGCCGAGGCGGGCCCGTCGGTACATGGGCATCTGCGTGACATCATGACCGTCCAGCTCGATTGATCCGGCATCCGGCTTAACGAGGCCGGTAATCATGTAAAAGCAGGTTGTTTTGCCGGCCCCATTTGGGCCCAACAGGCCAACGGATTCGCCACGGCGCACTCCGAGACTCGCCCCATTCACAACCGTTCGCCGCTTGTAGGTCTTCATCAGCCCGCGGGCCAACAGAACACCATTGCGCGATTGCGGTTGATGGGTTGACTGGGCAGAGCCGGGCAATATCGCAGGTGCGGCTGGCTGCAACGCAGGCGCTCTGACGAGCTTAAGTTTTTCCTGGATGAATTGCGTAATTTTCAAGCCGTATCACCGATTCCTGGAAAAGCCGTGTTAAGGTTTTGGCTTAGCGCCCGGAGTGAATATGGACTTCACCCGACCGCCGCCTTTGCAGGCTTCCAGCCGTGCTTGATTGGTTTTCAGATTGGCAACCAGCTTGCAGCCCGTTGCAACACTTTCCCCCTGGCTCACCACGACCTTGCCGGTAAGCACGATGTCTTCGGTTTGGACCTCAAAGGTTCCTTTTTCAGCGGAGACCGTGTTGTCCTTGGATGTCGCGATCAGTCCGCCGGTCATGATCAGACGCTCAATGTCATTTTGGCCGCCAGCACTGCCTTTGAGATACCGCACGTCCAAACGGCTGGTGGTGATCAGGCTGCTGCCCTGGCGGACTTTGACATTGCCTTTGAAGATCGCGCGAGCCTCGCCATCGAGTACTTCCAGTTGATCGGCTTCGATCTGAACAGGATCGTTGCTGTTGCCGCGAAAGCCTTCAAATGCCTGTCCTGAAACCTGCGCTTGGGCCGTGTTCACAACCAGCGTCAGCAGCAGTATGGAAAACATGCGAAGGAAGTTGGAAGTCTGGAACAGGTTCATGCGTGCCACACCCATCAATTGCCTTGTTCCGATGCACCACGTTCTACCGGGCGTACAATGGTCATTTTGACGCGATTGTTGAACAAAATACGTTCACCTCCGTCTTCCACCCGGACTGAATCGGCTGAAATATTGGTATTTTTGGACTGCACATTGACGGGATTATCGCTTTCCATAATGCCCGTCTTGATGTCGATATTGGCGTCCTGAAGGCTGATGTCCATGCCGCGGGCACCTCGGATATTGACGTCTTCGTTGAGGAACAGCTTTTCGCTTTCGGTGTCATAAATGCCTGATTTGGCATCAATATCAGCAAATGAGTTGGCGTTCATAGGCAATTTTGCGTCAATCGTGTTGAGCAGGACTTTGCCGGGTTTGGCCAGATCCTGGATGGCTTGAAGCGCCCTCACATCGTAAGGGCGGCTCTTTTTATCGAAACCCGCCATTTTGGGTTTCTCCATGACCAATTTGCCTTCCTTCAATCCGATTTCGTCGACGGAGATGTTGGCGATGGGGATGTGAGCGGTCACGGCCAAGGCGAAAAACACCACGATAATGGTCGCCGCTGTCGCCGGGAGCGCTTTTTTGAGCACTGCAACGCGTTTTGAATGCCGGTGCGCTCGATCAAAGTCGTCCGAACTGCGCATATTGGCATGCGCAGGGGCAAAACCCGCGTCAAATGTCGTTTCCTGCGCCATCAATGGCTCCAGCCCTTCAACTCTTCCCCCATCCCCATGGAGGCTTGTACCGTTTGCGGCGTTCCCCTCGTGAATTCGTCACACGACTAAAGCTCACAGCAATGCGGTCATTTTGAGACCCAACCGCAATATCATGCCGAAATTAAGAATGAGCAAATATGTCTGTTTCTTCCCAACCCTTCAAATCCAGCAGTGCACGGGTTGGCAGGAACTCGAAACAAGCCTGCGCCATCTCGCTGCGTTCTTCGCGTGCCAGACGCACGTCCAGTGCTTCTTTCAGCTTGTGAAGGTACAATACATCAGAAGCGGCATAGGCCATTTGAGCTTCGGTCAGTGTTTCGGCAGCCCAGTCGGAAGACTGTTGTACTTTTGACAGATCGATGCCCAGCAGTTCCTGAGTGAGGTTCTTCAGGCCATGCCGGTCCGTATAGGTGCGGGTCAATCGAGACGCAATTTTGGTGCAATAGACGTTGTCAGTCAGCGTGCCGAAAGCATGGTACAGCACGGCGATGTCAAAACGTCCAAAATGGAACAATTTCAACTGGTTCTTGTCGGCCAGCAGCTTTTGAATGTTAGGTGCTGCATCCTGACCCTTGGCGATCTGAACCACATCGGCCGTGCCGTCTCCGGGAGACAGTTGCACGACGCACAATCGGTCGCGATGGGGTTTCAAACCCAGCGTTTCAGTGTCGATGGCAACGCCACCGGTTTGGTAATTTCCCAGGTCAGGCAGGTCGCCCTGATGCAGCCTAATGGTCAAGTTGACCCCCAAATCGAGTTGCGTTTGCTCCTTCATGCCAAAGGTGGCTGAAAAAGCAAGCTGCGGAGGCTAACCGTCGCAGAACAAAAGCGAAGTCAGTAGGACTTATTTCGGCTTTGCGTGGTCGAAATAGTGCCGCATGGCGTGTTTGACATGTTTGAAACGATCGCCGCCGAGATGTTTGCCGCCATACCAGCGCGTAACCACCACGATATGATCGTGGATCTGTTCGCGTTCCAACATCTGCAAAATGATCATGCCTGCGCCGGATTCGCCGTCATCGTTTTTGAGCGAACCATCCTGGCAGATCAGTCCCCAGGTGTTGTGCCTTGCCTTGGCGTATTTTTTGGTCTTTTTCAGCTGTTTGAGAAAGGCTTCCGCCTCTTGCGCCGAGTGGCAGGGACCACCGGACACCGCATATTTCGACCCGCGGTCGCTGATAATGTTCTCATATTGCTGCATGAAACCTTCATCCATCAGGTCAGCGCATCGGCTACAGAGCGGTGCGTACCCGCCACAATTCGGGGAACAATTCGACCTCCAGCATGCGCTTTAGATAGTTGACACCGGCTGTCCCTCCGGTGCCCTGCTTGAATCCGATCACCCGTTCGACAGTGGTCACGTGGTTGAAGCGCCAGCGGCGGAAATAGTCTTCAAAGTCGACGAGTTTTTCCGCCAACTCATAGAGGGGCCAATATTTCTCGGGAGCCCGGTAGACCTGTTCCCAAGCAGTCATGACGCTGTCATTGAAGGCGTGGGTTTGCGAAAAGTCGCGTGTTGTCACCTGTTGGTCGATGTCAAAGCCTTGTCGCGCCAAAGCCAGTATGGCCTCATCATAAAGACTGGGCTGGGCCATTTCTTCGGTGAGTTTTTCAATGATGTCCGCTCGATGGTTATGGGGTTTCAGCATTGCTTGATTGCGGTTGCCAACCAGATATTCAACCAAGCGATATTGCCAGGATTGGAAACCGGATGATTGCCCAAGACCATCCCGGAATTTGGTATATTCGCTGGGCGTCATCGTACGCAGCACGTCCCAGGCGCTGTTCAACTGCTCAAAGATTTTGGCAACCCGGGCAAGCTTTTTGAACGCTGCCGACAGAGTGTCCTGGCGGATGTGATTCCGCGCCGCCTGCAACTCGTGGAGTGCCAGACGCATCCATAATTCGCTGGTCTGGTGCTGGATGATGAACAGCATCTCGTCGTGAGTGTCGGTCTGCTGAACTTGTGCCGAGAGAATTTTGTCGAGCTGCAAATAGTCGCCATAGGACATGCGCCCATCAAAATCCATATGGGCGCCTTCCTGAGACGGGTCATATGACTTCTTGCCGCTCATGTGACGGCCGACTTGGTTTTGAATTCAGGCGTGTCCCATAGATCGTTATCCAAAATGTCTTGCAGTATTTCGGCGGCAGCGATGATGTCACTTTCTTCGAGATACAGCGGTGTAAAGCCAAACCGCATGATATCGGGAGCCCTGAAGTCGCCAATCACATTGCGAGAGATTAACGCCTGCATGGCGGCGTAGCCGTTGTCGAAATGAAACGAAACCTGCGATCCCCGTTCCTGCGGATCGCGCGGGCTGGCCAGTTTCAATTGCGGGCATCGGGCCTCGACTTCGCGGATAAAGAGTTCCGACAATGCAATGGATCGTTCGCGGATGTCCTGCAAATCAACGCCCTCCCAAACATCGAGGGCGGCCTCCAGAGAGGCCAGTTGAAGGATTGATGGCGTGCCGACGCGCATCCGCTCAATGCCGTTGCCTGGCCGATAGTCAAGGTCAAAGGCGAAGGGTTGTTCATGGCCGAGCCAGCCCGAAAGGGCAGGTTGCAACTGGTCGAGCAGGTCTGGCCGGGCATAGATGAACGCGGGCGCGCCGGGGCCGCCATTGAGATATTTGTAGGTGCAGCCAACCGCGAATTCGGCATTGGAGCCCGCCATGTCCAGTGGCACGGCGCCGGCCGAATGGGCGAGATCCCAGATGACAATCGTTCCCTGGGCCTGAGCTTTTTGGGTGAGCGCATCCATGTCGTGCATGCGACCGGTGCGATAATCCACGTGGGTCAGCATCAAAACGGCAACTTCTTCTGTCAAAGCCGCGCTGACGGCTTCGGGGTCAACGATGCGTAACTCGTGGCCCTTGTCCATGGTCTCAGCAGACCCTGGGCCATGTA